>JAHDGW010000072.1:5041-13143 GCA_020631635.1 Saprospiraceae bacterium | reverse complement strand
CTACCCATAGATAGCCACAATGCGAATTTCTGAGGATGTACTCTATTTCGATATGTACTTCTGTTTTGATCTATTGCTATACTCATAATTCTAGATTTTAAGCAATGAGATAAATGGTGAAGATAGCTGGCATATAAAAGAAAGAAAAGAACATTAAGCTCCTTGCCGATTCTCTGTTATGCTGCCTATAAAATCGAAAACTGTATATCATATAAATCAAACTCAACACGATGGCTGAAGATGATATCCAAATTGTAGAATCACTAATGTAACTATACACCGCACAACAAGGAATAAGTGCCAATGCGTATATCGTACTATGAAATCCAATATTTCTGTCTATGGTATTACCTTGCGCAGGTACTAATTTGTATCCCGCTTTATGGTAATCCTCAAATCCAAGGAAACCTATAGCCCAGAAATGAGGAAACTGCCATAAAAATTGAATCATAAACAATACTAGGCCGATTAGCGTAATTTCACCTGTAACAGCTGTCGTACCTATAAGTACGGGTAAAGCTCCAGGTATTGCTCCTACGGGCACCGCAATAGTGCTATATCTCTTAAGTGGTGTATAAATAAAGGCGTACATCACCAATGAAATCATACCCAAAAAAGCAGTCAAAGGATTAATCAATGCCAAGCAGATAATACCAGATAAACATAGTAAACCGGCTATCATGACAGCTTCCGAAATTTTCATTCGCCCAGCTGCTACCGGTCTTTCTTTGGTCCTCGTCATGAGGATATCAAAATCCTTCTCTAGTACTTGATTTAAAGTATTGGCGGCACATGCCACAAAGAATCCACCTATCAAGAGCAGGCTAAACACAAATAAGTCGAAACCATATACTTGAGCCATCACCGCATAGGATAAGGCCGAAGTTATCACCACCACAAATGTAAGATTGAACTTTACAAGCTGAGACAAATCTCTCAACTTACCAAAAGCGGCATCTGCGTAATTATATGATTTTGTCTTATTCTTCAATGCGAACTCTATTAGTGGTCTCCAGCTATTTCACCCTCTTCCATAGGAATGTACTGGGGAGTATAATCTTTTCCATCTTTACCATAATCATAAGACCATCTATGTACCGTAGGTAGATTACCCGGCCAGTTTCCATGTATTGGCTCTATCGGAGTAGTCCACTCCAATGTATTAGCTTTCCAAGGATTCTTAGTTGTCATCTTCTTACCTCTCCATATAGAGTAAAAGAAATTTACCACAAAAAGTATTTGCGCTGCAAATGTTACAATAGCCGCAATGGTGATAAACTTATTCATATCATCGAAATGTGCAAATGCATCGAAATTTTCAAAACTATAGTATCTACGTGGTACACCGGCCATACCAAGGTAGTGCATCGGCCAGAATATAGCATAAGCACCTATTAGCGTTACCCAGAAGTGAATTTTACCTAAAGTTTCGTTCATAAATCTAGAGTACATCTTTGGATACCAGTGATAGATACCAGCAAACATACCAAAGAATGCAGCTATGCCCATCACAATGTGAAAGTGAGCTACTACGAAGTAAGTATCATGCATTTGAATATCAATCGCAGAATTCCCTAAGAATATACCTGTGAGTCCTCCTGAAATAAACATGGATACGAACCCAATGGCAAATAGCATCGGTGTATTCAGTTTAATATTACCCCCGTAAAGAGTAGTTATCCAATTGAAGACTTTAACTGCAGAGGGTACTGCTATGATCAATGTAAAGACCACAAAGAAGTTAGATATAAATGGATTTACGCCTGACATAAACATGTGGTGAGCCCATACGATAAATGCCAAAAAGGCAATCGCTAGTATAGAATATACCATCGCCTTATAACCAAATATAGGTTTACGAGCATGTACCGATAATACCTCAGAAACAATACCCATAGCAGGGAGTATAATGATATATACCTCAGGGTGACCTAAAAACCAGAATAGGTGCTGATACAATACTGGGCTACCTCCTATATAATCAAGTGCCTGACCTTCAATGAAAATTTCACTCAAGAAGAAAGAAGTACCAAGACCCCTATCAAACATCAACATAAAGAACCCAGAAACCAGTACCGGAAAAGATAATAAACCTATAATTGCAGTTACGAAAAATGCCCATATCGTTAATGGCATTCTCCACAAACTCATCCCTTTAGTTCTTAAGTTAAGTACTGTAGTAATATAATTTACACCACCCAACAATACCGATACCACAAACAAGGTCAAACTAACTAACCATAAGGTCATACCAGCTCCCGATCCAGAAGATGCTTGCGGTAAGGCACTCAATGGAGGATAGGCTGTCCATCCTCCCGCAAAGGGTCCTGTACTTATAAATAAACTATAAAACATGACTACACCTGCTAAGAAAAAGAACCAATAGGATAGCATATTCAGAAATGGAGAAGCCATATCTCTTGCTCCAAGTTGAAATGGTATCAACAGGTTACTGAATGTACCCGATAACCCTGCGGTCAGTACAAAAAATACCAAAATGGTACCGTGCATCGTCACCAATGCGTAGTAGAACTCAGGACTCAGTTTTCCGATACCCTCAGCATCTACAACTATCCATTTTCCCAATACAGGTTTTAACCAAGTAAGGCTCTCCTCAGGAAAACCAAGTTGTAATCTAAATACAATCGACATAGCAGCACCAATCAGTGCCCAGATAATTCCTGTTACCAAGAATTGACGAGCAATGACCTTGTGATCCATACTAAAAATATAATGTCCTATAAAACTAGACTTATATTTATCGCCATGATGGTGATCATGAAAATGATCATTATATCCCTGCTCCTTTATTAATTGTTCGTCTATTGACGTTGTCATTAAATCAGACATAATTTTTTCTTTTTTGATTAAGATAAAATCCTCAATTCAGTACGTCTATTCACTTTTCTTCCTTCCGCAGTCTCATTGGAGTCAATTGGCTGACTCTCGCCATATCCATTAGAGGATAATCTCGAAGCGTCTATACCTTTATTCACAAGGTATCCTAATACTGTACTTGCTCGCCTAGATGATAAGTCCATATTCATATTATCATCACCAATGCTGTCTGTGTGACCTGCAAGCTCTACTCGCATGTCAGCATATTTATTCATTAATCTCGTAAGATTGTCCAGTTCATATCTTGATCTATCATCTAGTGATGCATCACCAGTTGTATAAAATACATGCTTCAACTGTACGATTTTATCTGCTGCATCATCAGACGACACCGCTTTCTCTATATCGGAAGTCAATTCCTTACCTCTTTGTTCTATTTCTTGCGGGTATAGTCTATTTCTATTTTCTTCAGGATCATTTGCTGTACCTCTAATATTAGATAAGTAATATGAATTTTTAGACGCTAACCATTCTTCATATTCTTCTCGTTCTACAACCTTGATAATTCTTTTCATTGAGTAATGACCTTTACCACAAAGCTCTGCACAGGCAAGTTCATAATTGAACTCCTCCCATCTCATCTTGCTCTCTGGATCATCCGGATCAGAAGGCACTTGCCACTCAGCATACTCACTCAAGTTCTTTCTATATTCTTCCGTTGTCAATATCGGATTGAATATAAAATAAGTTGGAAGCCCTGGAATAGCATCCATTTTTACCCTAAAGTGTGGTAAATAAAAATTGTGAAGAACATCTTTAGAAGTAATTCTTACTCTTATTGTTGTATCAACCGGGAGTACTATTTCATCCGATCCACTCAATACGATATCATCAACACTTTTATCATCGGTCCAATCAATACCCAAGCTGTTGACACCTGGCACTATCTTTCTGAAATTTTTAGTACCCAAAGCCCCATCTTCTCCCGGATATCTAAGATCCCAAGCAAACTGGTAACCAGTGGCTTCTATTTCCAAAAATTCACTTTCTGGGTCCAAATCAGGCATCACTTCATTCCATACGAGTAGTCCCTGAACCACCAAGAATGTCATTACAACTACAGGAATACCCGTCCAGACAAGCTCCAATGATGTATCATGAGCAAAGAATGTTGAGATATTACCCTTTTTGTATCTATACTTGAAAGAATACCAGAATAATAGAATTTGAGTTAAAACGAATACAATTCCTGTAAAGAACAGGGTTGTATTGAATAGACTATCAATGTCTCCACCATGAGCCGAGGCCGATTGGTGAGGTCCATAGCCTAGCATCACATTTTTATAATATAATGCAGATGCTACACAGAATATCAAGAAAGCAATCATGAATACAACCAACCATAAGGCAGTTCTATCATTCGCTTTACGCTCAGACTCCTCTTGTCCTCTTATCTTTCTTGAAAGCTCGGAAACTTTAGAGATCTGTAATAAGATCACTACCAGTAAAACGAGTATTAATATTGCGATTAAAAATGTCATGCTAATTGTTTAGCTTTTAAAATTATACGTGATGATGCAAACTCTCTTGTATATACGGATCATTTTTAGGTGTAAGTGGTGCCTTAGCAAGAGCCGTAAAAAATACAAGTAAAAACAGTCCCATGAACCCTATGAAGGTTCCAATCTCAAGGAATCCAGGTAAATGGAATCCAGTCATAAACGCATGTGCTCCTTCTGCATGAGCCCCATGACCATCGCCATTATGAGCTAATTCGTGAGCGGTATGTAAAGCTCCTGGTTTGATCATCAAAAAGAAATCAAGCCAGTGTCCAAATAATACTACTATTGCAGCGAATGTTAGTGATCCTACTTTTCGCTTTGTACTATTTCTCATCAGTACAAAAAATGGTAATATAAAATTGATTGCTAGGTTAGCCCAGAATAATACAGGGTACTCTTGCATACGAATAAGGAAATAACCAGTTTCCTCACCAACATTAGCGTACCATATCAACATAAACTGTGAAAACCATAGGTATGTCCAAAATATACTAAATGCAAATAAAAATTTACCTAAGTCATGGATGTGCTCATCTGTAACTTGGCTATAATATCCTCTACTTTTTAGATATAGTAAAACTAAAATAGTAGTACATATCATGGAAACAAACCAGCTAGCTCCAGAATACCATGCAAACATCGTACTATACCAATGAGCATCTAAGGACATGATCCATTGCCATATAATCGCTGCGCTTGTAAAACCCGCTATCGGCAAGAACGCAGGTGCCCAAAATCTCATCTTGATGCTCAAACTCGAGAGTGCCATTCTGGTCTTCTGATAAAGAAAGGGATCTCATTTTTCTTGCGAAAAAGTACCAAGTCCCTAAAATGATTATGGTAGCAAATAAATACCAATTCTTGTTTAAGAATGCTGATTTACCATTTAAAATCTTATCTGTCTCAACACTATTGGTGTCTGCCCAGTGGTAGAGAGTATTGTGACCCAATCCGAAATAGACCACTACCGCTAATAGACCCATCAGGATAAAAGCCGGTAATAAGAATTGTGCCATAGCCTCCCAGAGTCTTTTGAATAGTGATACCCAACCTGCCCAAGCAGTAATACAAACGCATAAAAAGAATAGCGCTGTAAAAGATATACCCGTCACGAAAGAGGCATTGTGAAGAAAATTAGTCCAAAAACGCGTATGTGCAGCGTCGTCTACCATCCAGGTCCAACCCATGGATAGCGCTCCAACTCCAATCATAACCAAAAGGGTCGTGCGAAGACCCGCAGTCATACTGAAATTTTCGATTTTTAGTTGTGTATGTGTCGCTCCCATCTTATTTAATGGTTGTGTGATTCGTGATTATGTGATTCGTCGTGATCGTCTGAGTCACTTTTGTGATCTCCATGATTATGACCGTGATCCTCTCCGTGATGATCGTCATGTCCGTTGTCGTGATGATCGCCGTGATGATCGTCATGTCCTGTACTGTTATTCTCATTAACAAATACTACGGCATTTGGATCATAAGATGATGGCATTACTTGATAATCTTGACCTGCAGGAGTATCTACACTATTAAGTGTATTTTCTAGTTGATTATATTCTGCTTTTTGCTCTTTTGCTTGCAACGCTCTGATCCAATGCACTACTTGCCATCTTTCTTCAGAATTCATCTTATCTGCATATCCGCCCATTAGATTTTTACCATACATAATTGCATGATACAAACGTCCGTTGCTAGTTGCAGTAAATTCATCATTGATCAATATCGCTGGTTGTACTGGGTATACACCACCAGCATCACCTGTTGCAGGATTGGCATCTCGTACCAAATAACCAGCTCCATCCCCTTTTTCTCCATGGCATATAGCACAGAAAGTATTGTAGAGTTCCTTACCCCTGACTAATCCGTCATTTGATATTGGATACGGGTTATTGATTAAATTTTGAGTAGCCAATGCTCTTGATTCTTCGGTATCTACATAGTCATATGGTATCGTACCCGCCGACTCTTGAGATCTTCTTTTATTCTTAAGATCTCTAGGTACGGTACCCGATACTGGCAACTTAGGCTTCGCATACTCATAGTATTCGTCTTCTGTACCCCAAGTATTGTTATAGTAATAGTTATAGTAGTTGGCTTCATATGCTATGGAGTGTCCCATATCAGGCATATACTCACTACCAGCACTATTAGGACCAGCTTTTTTGCAGCTAGCCAAAAACATGACTGCAACAAATAATCCTATATAAACTGTTTTCTTCATCATTTCGATTCCGTATATATTATAGAGTCTTGGTGTTGATCTCACCAGCTCCTGTATTCTTGAAAAATGAATTTGCTGTATGTTCGTCTACTTGGCTTTTATCAAAGGCTATGCAGAATTTATCATCTGTAATCCGATCGTCTAATGTTTTCTCTTGTACCCCTGGCCCCATACCACAAACGATATAGAAGGAAACTACCATACCGATAGCAGCGAATAACACCGTAAGCTCAAAGGTAATTGGTATAAATGCGGGTACAGACCAGTACGGCTTTCCCCCAAAAATGATGGGCCAATCTTTCGTAAAAATCCATGTCATTCCTAGAAATGCCGTCAGTGTACCGATACCGCCGTAAACAAAACCCGCGATATGCAATCTTGACTCCTCCAATCCTAATAGCGGATCTAGTCCGTGAACAGGAAAAGGAGTATATACATCACGTATTTCTAAGTGTTCTGCATTTGCAACTTTGATTGCATCCATGAGGTCTTCCTCATCATTATACAATCCGTAGATATAGTCTGTTGTGTTTGCCATGATTACCTTCTTTTAATATCTACCACCATCAAGGTCGTCTTGTAATTTTTTTAAAGCATCCCAATCACCTTTATGAGCTATCGCAGCTTGAGAAGCCCAAGATTCTGGACTATTCCCTCTAAAGTTTCCATCGGCATTATCTAATATGGATTGTAATCTGCCAGCACTAGCCGCAGCTAATTGCTCGAAAGTATGTATACCAGCATCATTCAATGCGGCTTCAACTTTAGGACCAATACCTTCTATCTTTTTGAGATCATCCGCTATTATCTTACCCGCAGAACTAACCATCTCAGGTTTCACTGGAGCCGCAGTAGACATCGGACTATGTTGTACTTTACCACCCGCATACTGATCACCACTACTTTTCAAAATACTTTTAATCTCTGCGATAGCAACCACAGGTGCTACTCTTACAAATATTAAATAGCAAGTAAAGAATAGTCCAAAAGTACCGAGGTAAATACCTATCTCTACCCATGTAGGAACATAGAAGCTCCAACTTGATGGTAAATAGTCTCTTGCTAATGTAGTTGCAATGATCACAAATCTCTCAAACCACATCCCGATATTTATAAGGATAGACATGAAAAATGTGAACGCAATATTTCTACGTAGTTTTTTACTAAAAAAGAATAGCGGAGAGATAACATTACAAAACATCATGCCGAAGTATGACCAGTAGTAAGGTCCTAATGCTCTATTGAAGAATGCAAACTGCTCATATACATATCCTGAGTACCAAGAAATGAATAGTTCTGTTAAGTATGCTACACCTACAATCATTCCAGTTGCTACGATTACTTTATTCATCGATTCGATATGTTCGATGGTGATGTAATCTTCCAACTTCATGATCTTACGAGTGATGATCATCAAGGTTTGCACCATAGCAAAACCAGAAAAGATCGCTCCAGCTACGAAGTATGGAGGGAATATATTT
>JAHDGW010000072.1:0-5031 GCA_020631635.1 Saprospiraceae bacterium | reverse complement strand
GTTGTATGCCATCCTGGTATTACTGAAGTGGCGAAATCAAAGCTTACAATCGTATGCACAGAAAGTACAAGAGGCGTAGCAATACCTGCTAGGATAAGCGATAAAGACTCCCATCTCTGCCAGTGCTTTGCAGATCCCGTCCAACCAAATGAAAGGAAACTGTATATTTTTCTTCTAAAACCTTTCGCTCTATCCCTTACGGTAGCAAAATCAGGTACTAGTCCTGTATACCAGAATAAAAGAGATACGGTGAAGTATGTACTAATCGCAAATACATCCCACAGGAGTGGCGAGTTAAAATTAGGCCATAATGGTCCTCTAGTATTGACATAAGGGAAGATGAACATTGCCATCCAGATACGACCCATGTGTATTAGCGGGAAAAGCCCCGCACACATCACCGCAAAAATGGTCATCGCCTCGGCTGCTCTATTAACACCCGTTCTCCACTTCTGTCTAAACAGCAAGAGGATAGCAGATATCAACGTACCGGCATGACCGATACCTACCCACCAAACGAAGTTAGTAATATCCCAACCCCAACCGATCGTACGGTTAAGATTCCAAGTACCTATACCATGCCATATAGTCCATATGATACAGAATACTCCGAAACCGAGTAGAGAAACAGCAATGATAAAACCTATGACCCATGTGGCCGAAGGGGTACGCTCTGTACCTACAACTAAATCCTCCGTAATATCATGGTAAGACTTGTTACCTGTGATAAGTGGTGGCCGTATTGCGCTAACTGGTGAACTCATAATTGGATTATGATTAAGTTTTTATAGTTTATGGCTTAAGCTTCGATTGAATGATCTTTGTTTACAACTTTCATTGCATAACGTACAGATGATCTTACATTGACCTCTTCGAGTACCTCATATACTCTAGGGTCATCCCATTGCTTAGCTACTTTACTTTCTTTATCGTTTCTATCTCCAAACGTAATTGCTTCTGTAGGACATGCACTTGCACATGCTACTTGAAGGTCTGATTCAATCATTCTACGTCCTTCTGACTTTGCTGTAAGTTTTGCTTCTTGTATCCTTTGTACACAGAAACTACATTTTTCGATAACTCCTCTTGTACGTACTGTTACGTCAGGATTGAGAACCATCCTTGTAAGGTTATCCGCACCGAAAGGTACTTCTTCACCGTTTACAGTTACTTGATTCGCTGGGAAGATATCAGCAGTTGTATAATCTAACCAGTTGAATCTTCTCACTTTATACGGACAGTTATTAGCACAATATCTTGTACCAATACATCTGTTATAAGTCATTTGATTGAGACCCTCACTACTGTGGTTAGTCGCATTTACTGGACAAACATTCTCACAAGGTGCATTATCACAATGCTGACACATCAATGGCTGATAAACGGTATTGGGGTTTTCATACTCTCCAAAATAGTATCTATCGATACGCAACCAAGTCATTTCCTGGTGCTTCGCTACTCTCTCTTTTCCTACTACAGGAACATTATTCTCTGACATACATGCTACTGTACATGCTCCACAGCCCGTACATGCATTCATATCTATATGCATACCCCAGTGATGACCTTGCTTATACAGGTTTTCTGTATACTCATCAAATGGGTATAATGTATTCTCATTGAGGTGGTTATGGTGCTCTCTCTCATGTTCTAGATCATGTACCTGCTTAGATAAGGTATCTAATTCAGCAGTTCTGATTATTGATCTATTGACTAGAGATCCTTGGTAACCCTCAAAAATATTTCCATATCCTGGTGCTAATGCTGCTTCATCTGCATTTTTAGTTACACCTTCTTCATTGGTATCAGTAACTCCCATCGTATGGTGGTACTGTACACAAGAGAAATGCTCCTCCTCTCCTACTTTACCAGAAAGAGAAACCGAAGTATTAGAATATTGTGAAAGACCATCTTTGATAGTCAAGAGGTCATTTACTTTTTTTCCTATTCCTTTAACAGCAAAACCACCTTGATCTCTACCACCACCTAATGCAACTGCAATAGTACCCGGCATCTGACCAAACTGTTGAACTACTGGAAGGGTGACTGATTTTTCACCAACAGTCAGAGTTACTAAATCACCATCTTTCAAGTCATTCATACCTGAAAACTTCTTAATACCGTCAAATTTTACTGGTACAGAAAGGTAATTACCCCAAGATGTTCTAGTTATCGGATCTGGCATTTCTTGTAACCATGGATTATCAGCATAGGTACCATTACCGATACTGATAGGCTCAGTGAATGATATCTCAAGCTCTGATGAAGATGCTTTGGCAACATTGATTGCCGAGTTATTCATTGTGTAACTTGTATCCGCATCACCTAGAGACGCTTCATATACTCCTTCGTATAATACACCATTCCAGAATGCATCAAAAGAAGCAAATTTACTTTGGGTTGTAAACTGAGAAGATTTCCAAGCATCTTTTAGATACTCATAGTATGGCTGATCAGCAGTCATAAAAGACGAACCAAGAACCATCATTAATGATTCTTCCATATGTCGAGTATCGAATAATGGAGAGATGGTAGGTTGGATAAGTCCGAACATACCTCTCTTAGGCTCCGCATCACCCCAGCTCTCCAAGGTATGGTGAACTGGTGCAATGACGTCACATTCTACCGATGTTTCATTCGGTCTATATGAAAATGCAACCTTAGTCTTAACTTTTGCCATAGCAGCCTTAAAAGCCTCACCACCAGCATATTCATATACAGGATTTGCATTGTTTATTAACAATACATCTACCTGTCCAGCATTCATTTCTTTTACTAGACCTGCTAATTCTGACTCATCTCCTTGTCTTTGTAGAGATGCTCCAGCCATACTCAGGGTATTTCCATAATTACCCAAAGTATTATTGATACCGTTGACTAGTAATTGCTCAGAAACGTCATTATTTCCAGATACTACAAGTGATTTTCCAGCACTTGCACGTAATCCTTTTACAACCTGATCTAAATTCTTTTTAGTTTTTGTGTCTAATCCATTTGTAGAATAAGACCCACCCACTACTTTATTATATATATAGGCCACTGCCGCTGATTGAGCAGATGGCTTTACCAATATTCTATGATCTGCATTACTACCTGTCAATGACATATGACTCTCCACTTGTACATGACGAGACATTGATGCCTTCTTGTAGTTGTTTATTTTTCTACCTTCTGTATACGCTTTAGCATACTCGAGTGGCGATATCCAAGTACCTAAAAAGTCTGCATTGACAGAAACAATATATTGTGCTTTATCAAAATGATAAGCAGGGATTACTCGTTGACCTAAGGAAGCCTCATTGGCCTTTAACATTGCAGCACTTGATACTGGATCATATTGCACCACTTTTACATCACCAATGGCTGTAGCTGCTTCTCCTAAAATCTTTTTAGTAGTAGGGCTTAAGATCGTATTTGAAACTACTCTTACCGTTTTGCCTGCAACCAAACTTGCTTTGATCGCCTCATCAACATCACTCCAACTGGATTTTGCAAAAGTTCCTTCTGCATTTTTGAGTTGTGGTGTTTTGTATCGATTGATATCATATAAGTCTAACACTGCTGCTTGAGCTCTTGCAGATGTACCACCTTTGGTTACAGAAGACATTTTATTACCTTCTATCTTGATCGGTCTACCCTCACGAGTTTTTACAAGTACTGAACAAAAATCGCCACCATTGACTATGCTCGAAGCATAATACGTGGCTACACCAGGAATAATAGTTTCTGGTTTAACTACGTAAGGAATAGCTCTTTTTACAGGGACATCACATCCCGCAGCTATAGTAGCAGCACCCAATCCAAAACCCAGAAACTTAAGAAAGTCACGTCTATTACCTTCTATATTTTCGGCAGTTTCCTTATCACTAATCGCATCTACTACAGATGGCGCTTTAGTCTCAAGTTGAGCTTCTTGTATGAATTCTGGATCCTTATTTAAGTCCTGAGACCCGATCCATATTCCATTTTGCTTTTGACTCATTATAGTGTCTTTATTCGATCTACTTGATTACAAGTTCAATAATTCTTAATAGTGGCATTTCTGACATTCAAGTCCGCCTACATCTTCTACGGTAACCTTATCACGCTTTCCTTCCTTCATCTCTTCATGATACTTTGCAAATGATGCATAGTATTCATTATCATTGAATTTCACTTCAGTCTTTCTGTGACAATTGATACACCATCCCATAGACAAAGGAGAATGCTGATGTACAACTTCCATTTCTTCAACCTTACCGTGACAAGTCTGGCACTCTAGCTGACCTACCGTTACGTGTTGCGCATGATTGAAATAAACGTGATCTGGTAAGTTGTGTATCCTAACCCATTCGATAGGACCTTGCACTTTTTTCTTTTGTTCATTAGTCAATGACTCTACGATATGATTCCACTGGTCGTTGACCTCTGCTTTACCATCGTCATCCAATACTTCAATACCCTCGGTAGCTTTTACATATTCATCCCCTATCCATTTAGTATAGATAGCTTTGATCTCCTCCTGGGACATTTCTTCGTATTCTTCTTTATCGATGTATGTATTATTAGATGGATTATAACCAACTGATGCATAGATCTTAGTCAACTCTTGTGTTCCGTACTCAGATCCCACTTTAATGGCTCTGTGACAATTCATACAAGTATTAGCTGCTGGGATAACAGAGTGCTTTGATCTACGAGCCCCATCATGGCAATATTGACATTCTATTTTATGTATTCCAGCATGCGTCTCGTGAGAAAATTTGATTGGCTGGTCTGGAGCATAATTTTGTTGACGACCTAAAGAAACGGCATTGTTAACTGTTGTGTAACCTCCCAGCACCACTAAACAGAATAAGACTAGCGTTACCAGATTACGACTTGTAAGTGTTTCCCAAAGAGATTTACCTTCATATACTTCACCTTCTTTTTCGGCGGCAATCTTATTTAAGCTACCTACCACTCTAAACAGTAATACAGAGAGTAGGGCTAAGAATCCAAATAGTACATAGTATAACCAAGTGTAATCTGTTTTTTCAACTTCTGCTCCTC
>JAHDGW010000071.1 GCA_020631635.1 Saprospiraceae bacterium | reverse complement strand
TATACGTTCAAGATTTTCCTCATTCCAATATACATGACCAACTTGGCTTCCATCGATGTCATCTTTGGGAGTTGGTACGTCAAGTGCTGTGGCAAGTAGGGATAGAGATGTATAATTTTTATAATCACCAAAACGCCAAAGCTCCATAGTGTCTAACAGATGAGCTAGTTGCCAGGGTTTTTTACCTGCAATCTGAAAAGCTAAGGGTAAAGGCATACTATGTATAACTAATCTTCGGGCAATGAAAGGTATATCAAATTCTTTGATATTGTGACCGCACAGTTTATGTACATTAAGTTTGTTATAGTGTTGGTCTACAAGCTGTGAAAATTCTCGAAGTACTTTACTTTCGTCATCATTGGCAAAGGATTTTACTCTAAAGTGATACTTTCCATCGATCTCAACAACATAGCCGACTGATATACAAACGATTTTAGCAAATTCAGAAAAAATACCTGCTTTTGCTTCATAGAATTGTGCTGCACCTTGGAGCGTGGGAATTGCTCTATCTGGTGTAAATTGGCGACTCTTTTTTTGCCACTCTTGCTGAAACCGTTCGTCGAGTTCATCAAAATTTCGAACTGAACTGACGGTTTCTATGTCTAGAAATAAAGTATGTAGTAAAGCCTGTTGATCAATCATAACATCAAATTTTATTCGTATAAACCCTGATAACTTCGTATTATATCATCTGTAAAAACCATGATTTATACCGATTAGCCCAAATTAACTAAAATAAACTAGGATAATCCCGTCGTTAAAGGCGAAATTCATAATGCTAATAAACCAATTATATTATGGCAGGACAAAAAAATATCGGAGCATGGGCAATCATTGCAATCATAGCTCTAGTCGGAATAAGCGCATACCAGTGGTATTCTAATTCTCAACTTAAAGGAGAACTCAAAAGTAGAGATGCTGAAATGTTCGAATTAGAAAAAGTAAACACTGAGCTTGACCAAGATTATCAAGCGGCATTAGAATCTTTAGAAGAACTCCGTGATGACAATAAAGAACTGGATGTTCTTATTGATAATCAAAAGAGTGAATTGAAGGCTCAGAAAGAGAAAATCAATTCTTTAATTTGGTCTAAGAGGGAATTATCAAAAGCCAAAGAAGAGATTAGTAAATTTCAGGATATGACAGCAACGTATATCGTACAGATTAATGATTTAAAAGCTGAAAATGACCGATTATTTGCTGAAAATGAAAACTTGACAAGTGAAAATAGAGTCTTATCGGAGGAAGTGACTAGAGAAAAACAGCTCAATGAAGAGCTTGAGGCTACCAAAGCTAAATTGGCTAATACCAATGAAAAATTGGATAAGAGCAATAAGAATTTATCTACAAAAGTAGATATGGCTGAGGCTATCAAGATCAACTTTTTAGAGGTAAAAGGATATGATGTGAGAGATAATGGAAAGCTCAAAAAGAAAGGAAAAGCTAAGCAGATTGATATGCTGCAGACTTGTTTTCGTACGGAGTCTAATTATGTGACTAAAGCAGGAGATAAAGAGTTCTATATCAGAATCATTAGCCCGACTGGGGAGACTTTGGCGGTGGATAATAGCGGATCAGGAGTATTGACTAATAAGCTAGATGGTAAGCAAGTACGTTATACAACGAAAGGGACAATCAATTATAGTAATGATGACGCCGAAGGTTGTATAGATTGGACTCCAAACTATAAGCTATCTAAAGGGATTTATGATGTAGAAATGTATAATAATGGATTTTTAGTAGGCAAAGGAGATTTCAAGTTGAAATAAACATAAGTTGAATTTCGAATATTATATTGATACCCTTCAAGATGCCAAAGTCAAGCAATTGACTTTGGCATTTGACGTATTGATCACAAGTCTTGTCCCACAACTGAGTAGATCCATAAAATGGAAAATTCCATTTTATACCTATCATAAAGATCTCTGTTATACCCATGCTAGTAAGAGGCAATTTTATATCGCATTCGTTCAGGGATGGGCATTGGAGCATCATAAATTTCTTGATCATAATGGAAAGGTCATGAGTAAATTGTATATAGATTCTTTAGAGGAAATGAACAAACCATACGTCTCAGAGCTTATAGTTGAAGCCTCGATGATCAATGAGGAAATAGCCAATGGAGGAAAAAAGACCAAATCCTATAGATCCAGAAAAAGTAGCTGAGAACCCGCACCTCCTACCTTATGCACATACGGTAGGTTCTGCAATAATAAAGCCTATAGATAAAGGGCGGACCAAAGGGGTAGCCATGTCTGCGATGTATCAACAAACAGAAACTCAGCTCGTACAAATTAAAGAACAAGTAGAACTTCTGCTCAGGCAAGCGCAAGGCATACATAATCGTATTGCTATATCGGAAAAAATCTATAAAGCCGATATTGGGTTTAAGGCTATTCCAGGTAGGATCTACTTTTTATATGAAAGAAAAGATACTTCGTGGATGCTATCACTGATTAGCCCAGAGGAGTGGGGAGGCCATGCGCCATTCAAGTTTGTTGCCGAAGTGAAGTTGTTAGCTGATCATACTTGGGAAGTAGTTCGGCACGATGGATTAGAGTAATAATTGATTCGCTCAAAAAAATGTTTAATCTCTTAAGGAATAAACAACTATTAGTCTTGATTTGGAGTTTTGTTTTCAAGTAAATATATGACTAATGATTGGTTGGAGATTTGAAGATTTTGTAGGAGATGGATCTGCCCAAGATCCTTTTGAAAAATTATTTAAAATATTCAAAGAACTAATCGTACATACCTCAGGAGATGTGGATGAGGCATTGGCATGGCTAACTGAACTTGACAAACAGTATCAGCTCACCACAGAAGAGTATGGTATGGCTGATTTTATTCAGGATCTTAAGGATAAGGGGTATATCAGTAGTGATAGAGATAATCCTCAAGTGACCAATCCTACATCCAAAATGGAGGTAGCTCTTAGAAGACAAGCCCTAGATGATATATTTGACCAGCTAAAAAAGTCTAAATCTGGAAATCACACCTCAAAGCTAAGCGGCCAAGGTGATGAGTATACCTCAGAGTTAAGACCCTTCAGCTTTGGAGATAAACTCGATCGTATAGCCATAAGCGAATCTATTAAGAATGCGCAGATCAATCACGGGATTGATGAGTTTAGATTGACTCAACAAGACTTACAGGTACATGAGACGTATTTTAAAAGTCAGACCTCTACGGTACTGATGATCGATATCTCTCATTCTATGATTTTATACGGTGAAGATCGTATTACACCTGCAAAGAAAGTAGCAATGGCGCTGGCAGAGCTTATCAAGACTAGATATCCTAAAGATACATTGGATATAATTGTATTCGGTAATGACTCTTGGAAAATAGAAGTGAAGGACTTACCTTATCTTCAGGTTGGGCCATATCATACTAATACGGTCGCTGGCTTAGAACTGGCGATGGATATTTTGCGAAAGCGAAAAAACGCCAACAAACAGATCATGATGATCACCGACGGTAAGCCGACATGTATTAAAAAGGGAAAGAAATACTACAAAAACAGTATGGGTATTGACCGTACGATTCTCAATAGAACACTAGGACTAGCAGTAAAATGTAGAAAGCTAAATATTCCGATTACCACCTTTATGATTGCCCGAGATCCATATCTGGTAAGTTTTGTAGATCAGTTTACTAAAGCTAATAATGGAAAAGCATTTTATTCATCTCTTCAAGGATTGGGAGAGTTTCTCTTCATGGACTATAAGGAAAATAAACGGCGCAGAAAGTCTTAGAACGGGATCTGTATAGGTGATCTAGCAAATATATCTTTCGGTTTATGTTATTTTTAAATTGCCCTTGGTTTGTTACATGATACATCAAAAATTACCCTTGTTTTATTACATAAATTATAATTAATTACCCTTGCTTTGCTACAATTGGTGTGATAAATTGCCTTTGTTTTGTTACATTATATGTATAATATTACCCTTGTTCTGAGCCAAGTAAATAGATTTTAATGCCCTTGTTTTGTTACAGGATATATCATTATTTACCCTTGTTTTATTACAATATATTGGTTAAATTGCACTGGTAATGTTACATTATTATGTCATTTGAACGAGAAATAATACGAGAGTTACGTAACTGGCGCTATGATTTTATGCGAAAACCGCTGATCATTAGAGGAGCTAGGCAAGTGGGAAAGACCACCACGGTAAAGTCATTTGGTAAAGAATTTCAACACAGTATTTTTCTAAACCTAGAAAGATCCAATCACCTTGAGTTTTTTACTGAATTTCAAGACATAGAAGATATTCTCGAGGCTATACTGATAAGGTATAACATACAGGTAATCGCATTGAATGACACCTTACTGTTTATCGATGAGATACAGGAATCTCCACGAGCCATTCAGATGCTGCGATATTTCTATGAAGATTATCCAGCTTTGAAAGTTATAGCGGCGGGTTCATTACTCGAATTTGCTCTGAAAGATGTTAAAAGTTTCCCAGTAGGGAGAGTAGAGTATATGTACATGTATCCTCTCAATTTTCAAGAATTTTTACTGGCCACAGGACAACAAGCAGCCTATGAGCAGCTGAGAAGTGATAATATTTCTAAGACAGCCATCAAAGTACTGATGAAGTTTTTTCATCAATATATCTTGATAGGAGGCATGCCAGAAGCCATAAAAAGATATGTAGCAGATAACTCAGTACTTAGCCTGCCTAGGGTATATCAGAGTATCTGGAAGACTTATCGTGACGATACCATGAAGTATGCGTCGGGAAGTGCAGAGCGAAAAGTGATAAGGCATATAATGAGTACAGCTCATCTATATTTAGACAAGCGCATTACGTATCAAAATTTTGGGAATTCTAACTACCGATCTAGAGAAGTAGGAGAAGCGCTAAAAAATTTGCATGATGCCATGGTTATCCAATTGATATATCCTACCACAGACTTAGAAGTCCCCGTCAGGCCAGATCTTAAAAAGTCACCTCGATTACAATTTTTAGATACAGGTATAATCAACCATTATATGGATATGCGTATCCAACTCATGGCTATTGATGATCTCAGTTATGCCTATAAAGGTGCTCTTTTGCCCCATATCATTACACAAGAAATAATGTCGCTAAATAAATGGGGCGATCAACGTATTAATTTTTGGGTTAGACAAAAATCACAGTCTTCCGCAGAGGTAGACCTTGTCATCCCAGAAGGAGATTTATTGATTCCTGTAGAAATCAAATCGGGTAAAGTAGGGAAACTGAGATCTTTGCACCAGTTTATTGATCGATGTAACCATCATTATGCTGTGAGGGTATATGGCGGAGAGATGAATGTAGAGCATCATAAAACACCTGCGGGAAAGGACTATACTTTATTCAATCTACCATATTGTCTAGGTACTCAGATATATAGATTGATAAGTGATTTCGTAGCCAATAATTAGGGCATAGTGAAAGTATAAGGATATACTCCCGGATAACGCTCATATTTACCTTCAAGTACGACTTGTCCATCAGCTTTTTTCAGTGCCTTCATCAGATCGTTTACGGAGTCTACAGGTATATCGTTTATACTTGTGATAATGTAGCCAGGTGCCATTTGCGTTGCATCGATGATACTATTTTTATAAACACTCACCACATAGACGCCTGCCCAATCATTTTCCGTTTTTTCTGTACTATCAAGATCACGAAGTTCAAATCCAAGTTCTGTCAGAATAGGGTCTTTCCGCACGGCAATAAAATCAGTTGTATTCAATTGATTTCTTAAAATTACTCGTTCATATATGAGCTTACCTTTACGATATAGACCAAGTTCGATTTCATCTCCGGGTCTAAATCTACCCACCTGTTCCATAAAAGAAGCCGTATTGAGGGTTTTTACTCGATTTACGCTTACGAAGACATCACCTTTCTGCAGCTTAGCAGCTTGTGCAGCGCTTCCTTTCGTGACTTGATCAAGGTATATGCCCTGCACAAAATCTAAACCTAAGCGATTAGACTCATCAGCACTAAGATCATGGATCTGAACACCAAGCCACCCACGTTGTACTGCTCCAAATTCTTTGAGATCGTAAATTATTTTGCGAGCAAGATTAGCAGGTATAGCAAATGAAAACCCTTCGTATCGTCCTGAAGCAGATATTATGGCTGAGTTGATACCTACGAGTTCTCCTTTGGTATTGACTAATGCTCCACCACTATTACCTGGATTTACGGCAGCATCAGTTTGTATAAATGACTCTATACCTTGAGCACCAGATAGTACATTTATATTTCTGGCTTTAGCACTTACAATTCCGGCAGTGACTGTTGATTGGAGTCTAAAAGGGTTTCCTACAGCCATGACCCATTCACCTATTTGTAAGGAATCACTATTACCAAAAGTGCTAAAAGGTAGATTATTAGCCTCTATTTTTAGCAATGCAAGATCAGTCGATGGATCTGTACCTACGACTTCTGCACTATATTCTTTATTGTCATTTAGGATAATCTCAATGGCGTTGGCATTTTCGACAACGTGATGATTCGTTGCGATATATCCGTCAGGTGATACGATTACCCCTGAGCCAGTAGATGCATTCATATTCTCATTAAAAACTGTGCTCCCGGTGCCTTGAGTAAGGGACCGGATATATACTACAGAAGCCCTAGTCTTCTTGGCAGCATCTATAAAACTATTGGGTTGGCTTGATGTATACAAGGATGAATTAGCCGCTTTAGTGAGATACTCCTCAACGGACACCACCTGACCGGGCATTCGATCTTCATAGATTACAGTTCTTTGCGGTACTAGATAGGCATATATGGCAATGCCCAGAGAAGTTGTAACAAGAGAGCAGAGTATTATAGGAACAAATTTTCGCATCTTAGAGGACTTTGTATATTAACGCCAAAATTAAGGATATGATTTCATATTAAATTTTATTTTAATATGAAATTTGCCTTTTATAACAATAATTAATGATTCATGAAGACCATCTCTTTTCAAAAGTATCATGGTACGGGTAATGATTTTATCATGATCGATGATCGTGTTGACTACTGGAGAAGGCACTTACCGCAAGCTACAATCCGATTGTTATGCGATCGTCACTTGGGTATAGGCGCCGATGGTCTAATACTACTCCAAGATCATGAAGTATTTGACTTTATCATGTATTATTACAATGCTGATGGTAAAGAATCTACCATGTGTGGAAATGGCGGTAGATGTCTGGTTGCTTTTGCCAATTCATTAGGCATTTTCGATCAGCATTGTACATTTGATGCGATTGATGGCATACATAAGGCAAGCCTACAAAAAGGCCAAATTTCTCTTGGTATGAAAAATGTCAAAGTTGATGCTAAAAGAAGAGATCTTCGATATTTTTTAGACACGGGTTCTCCTCATTTAGTAGAATTTACTCCTTTAGGGCATAAAGTAGATTTCTATAAAAAAGGAATGGAACTTAGGTATGATAATGAATTTGCCCCAGGAGGCACCAATGTAAATTTTGTTAGTATTTTGGAAGAGAATAAAATACAAGTGACAACCTACGAAAGGGGGGTTGAAGGCCTTACCTTATCCTGTGGGACGGGAGTAGTGGCCTCGGCGATTGCTTATGCAGAAGAAATGGATCTGAGCCATGTAGATGTTATCGTCAAGACGGATGGGGGGAAGCTGCGGGTCCAATGTGAAAGAATAAAGCATGAATACAAAAATGTTATTCTGCACGGTCCAGCTAAAAAGGTATTTAGTGGACAATATGATTTATGATCATTAGTTACGTATGACTCAAAAAGATTAATCCAATTCGATCTCAAAATTCATTTTGGCATTTTTGAGCTCCGCCAAAGCATGAGAATCACCTAGCTTTTCTGCAATTGATATGCCTTCATTATACACGTTTAAGGTAAGCTTGTCATCATTTTTTTTTGCAAGTAAGGCCGCGAGATGATAATATAGACCTACATAATTGGCATCTAATTCTTTGAGTTTATTGAATTGTGCGATGGCTTCCTCTTCATTTCCTTGTTTCTCAAGTTCTTTAGCTAAAGCAAAAATAAGAAAGCTATCCTCGGGTGAATCTTTCAGAAATTCTGTGAGCTGCTTAATTCTTGAACTATTCATAGATATCTGAAATTTTTAAAGAATAATTTTGGTGTTGGAAAACAAAAAATTTAACTCTGAGTTAAATTATTGAATTACCTTATATTAGTACGAAATTACGAAGAATGAATTTATTAGTTTGCATAAGTAAAACTCCCGAAACAACTGCCAAGATAGGTTTCACAGATGGAGATTCTAAGTTTAATGAAGAAGGTGTACAGTTTATCATGAATCCTTATGATGAGTGGTATGCCTTAGTAAGGGCTATAGAGTTGAAGGAAAGCGTCGGAGGGAAGGTGGTAGCCATCAATGTAGGACCAGCCTCTAATGATGTCGTAATTAGGAAGGCCCTCGCAATAGGTGCTGATGAGGCAGTTAGGATCAATGCTGAACCCCAAAGTGCCATGACTACTGCAAAGTACATTGCAGATTATGCAAAATCTGGAGATTTTGATATCGTTTTCTTAGGAAAGGAGACAATTGATTATAACGGTTCGGAAGTGGGGTCTATGGTTGCTGAATACCTAGATCTTCCATTTTTTAGTTATGTGTCCAAGTTAGAGATGGACGGTAGTAAGGCTATCGTAACAAGAGACGTAGAAGGTGGCCAAGAAACTGCTGAGTATACAGGAGCATTTGTATTATCTGCGGCTAAGGGGCTAGCAGAGCAACGTATACCAAACATGAGAGGTATTATGATGGCTAAGCGAAAGCCACTCAACGTCATTGAACCATCGGCGACTGAAGACTTGAGTGTGGTTGTAAAATATGAATTACCTGAGGCAAAGTCTGGTGTCAAAATGCTGGATGCAGATGATATGGATGAGCTGGTAAGACTTCTTCATGAAGAAGCGAAGGTGATATAGTTTTTTTCTAAAACTTATAAATAAATAGAAATGTCAGTATTAGTATATATAGAAAATCCTAAGGGTAATTTTAAGAAAGCTGCTAACGAATTAATCTTTTTTGGTCGTTCTGTTGCCGATAAAATGAATGTCGAATGTCATGCCGTAGTTTTGGGTTCAGTATCAAGCTTTGATGCTATACAAAATGCAGGAGCACATAAAATCCATCATTTTAGTGATAATAGTTTCGATGCTTTTGATAGCCAGCAAGTGGCTAAAATCGTGGATACAGCCGCTAATGCAGTAGGAGCTAAAGTAATCGTTGTAGGGCATACCGCAAATGGAAAATCTATTTTGGGTAGGGTAGCAGTCCGTCAGAATGCAGGATCAGTAAGTGGTGTAAATACGATGCCTACTTTGGATGGAGGATTTAAGATCAAGAAAGGAGTCTTTTCTGGAAAGGCTACTGCTGAGTTTGAAATAAAGTCTGATGTTAAAGTATTATCTCTTATGGGTAATTCTTTTCAAGCAAGTGATTTTGATAACACTGCTGAGATTGTAACTGACTCATCTACAAACAGCGATTCTTCGGTTACCATCACTGACTTAAGTACGGTAGAAGGTACGGTGCCGTTACCAGAAGCAGAGCTCGTAGTATCTGCAGGACGAGGAATGAAAGGTCCAGAAAATTGGGGAATCATTGATGAATTAGCGAATGAATTAGGCGCTACTACAGCTTGTAGTAGACCAGTAGCGGATATCGGGTGGAGACCACACCATGAACATGTAGGCCAGACAGGTGTAGCCATCAGACCTAATCTTTATATAGCAGCTGGTATTTCTGGAGCTATTCAGCATCTAGCTGGAGTTAACCAAAGCAAGACGATCGTTGTAATCAATAAAGATCCAGAAGCACCGTTTTTTAAAGCGGCTGATTATGGAATATGTGCCGATCTATTTGATGTAGTGCCAAAGATTACAGAAGCTCTAAAAAAATATAAAGCGAATAACTAGACTTGTAATCTAAAGGGTAGTACCTTGCGGTTTCAATGATAGTCAAAGTCAATGAATAGAATCGAGTTGGAGATTGTGGCATTATCACATAGTGTCACTCAATCACATAATTATGCAGTTGTATTAGGTGAGTCTGAAGGTAATAGGAGGCTTCCTGTGGTCATTGGAGGTTTTGAGGCTCAAGCCATAGCTGTAGCCATGGAAAAGATGAATCCTAATAGACCTCTTACTCATGATCTTTTTAAAAATACCTTGGATACATTTAATATACGACTTACTGAGGTCGTGATTAATAATCTGTTGGATGGTATCTTTTATGCACAATTAATCTGCGATCAAAACGGAGAAATCATTACTATCGATAGTCGTACGTCTGATGCTATTGCAATGGCGGTTCGATATGACTGTCCCATTTATACATTTGAGTCTATTATGGAAAAAGCTGGAGTCATCTTGGATGAAAATGAGGAAGGAGCGGTAAAGGAAAAAGTAAAACCTAAAAAAAGACGAACTCCACAGCGTCTTCCCGATATGAGTGTACAAGAGTTAGAAAAACTTTTAGAAACCGTATTAGAGAGAGAAGACTACGAAAAAGCAGCCAAGATCCGAGATGAAATAAACAAACGAAATACCACAGAAAATTAGAAACGTAACGTCTTTAATGTTTTTATTAAGTCTGTAATCATATCGTTTGAAATATCTAGGTGAAATACAAAGCGTACTTTATCTGGTCCAAAAGGGCTAGAATTGATACCGAGAGCTTTTAGTTTATTGACGAACTCTGAGGCCTTCCGGCCTTCGTGAAGTTGAAATATCAAGATGTTGGTTTTTACAGGTGAAATACTTTTTACCCATGGCAGGTCACTTATGATTCCTGCTATCTCTTTGGCTCTATCATTATCAATTTTAAGTCGATCTATATTATTACGCAGAGCATAAAGTCCTGCAGCTGCTAGATAACCAGCTTGTCTCATTCCTCCACCCAAGACCTTTCTGAATCTCCTTGCTCTTTTTATATCTCTAGCACTTCCTATCAATAAACTACCAACGGGCGCTCCTAGCCCTTTTGATAAGCATATACTAATACTGTCGAACAAAGCACCTACATCTTGAGTAGATTCGTTAGTTTCTACGAGCACATTGAAGAGCCTAGCTCCATCTAAGTGTAAAATGAGCTTACGCTCTTGGCATAATTGATAGATAGGCCTTATTTCATCTAAAGTATAGTAACTCCCGCCGCCTTTGTTGCAACTATTTTCAAGTACGACCAATTTGCTCTTAGGCAGCCAATCGTAATCCTCATGAATGACCTCTTCAATTTGTGATGCAGTAATTTTACCATGACTCCCTTGAATTAAGCTTACCGAAATACCACTATTAAAACCATAACCTCCCGTCTCATATCGATATACATGGCTATTATGGTCACAGATCATATCATCTAAAGCCTCAGTATGTATCTTGATTGCAATTTGATTAGTCATAGTTCCAGAGGGACAAAATAATGCCGCCTCTTTTCCAAATAAATCAGCACTATAAGCTTCAAGTTTATGTATAGAAGGATCTTCTCCAAAAACATCATCACCGACTTGTGCAGAAAACATGGCATCAAGCATGGCCGGTGATGGTTTTGTAACGGTATCGCTTATTAGATTAATCACGCTAATATAATTTGGGTAAAATAAAAAGAGCCCCTCATTGACATTTCATGAAGGGAGCTCCCACTTACGAATAATAAATTTTTCTCCACCGCATACTATCGATGCTTTGTGTGGAGCCCGTTTTCTTTTATATTGCACGTCTCGTGCCAAAAAGTATGAATAGATCTTTCTATTCAATGTTAAGATACGTTCTGATGAGTTTTCGATGTCTGAGAATATGTTCATTTACAGACAAATGCTAAGAATGAGATTTAGGCCTATTGCTAATGATTCTAATCGATAGGTAACATCATTTTGAATCATCAAGATTCAATGTCCTATATGATGATTTTAGTTCTACATCTATATTAGATATTTTAGAAATCGGTGCATAGATGATACGATCCATACGCTCAAAATCTTCGGCTGATGAAATAATTCGCTTCTCTCTAATCCAAATATCTTCTGCCTCATCTATATAGGAGAGAATAATAGGACTAGTTAACGGGGATTCTTCATCTTCTATCAATAAGGGGGCATTTGCAGTTAAGTATGCAATATCAAGATAAACTTCTTTTTTATTTACCACATTGATAGATGCTGCGGCAATGTCCGCTTTGTTTGGCAGAGCATTAAATAGCTCTTCACTAGCTATTACCTTATCATCTTCCACCATAGCAAGGTTATTCTTACAATCCTCTTGTTGAGCTCCATCGGCATAAGCAGTATACGGCATATCTTTATTAGCACTATAACAAATGAAGGAGATACATACTGCGCTTATTAGAGCAAGAGAACCTATGGTTATAAAGGCGAATAAAGGTCTCGCTTTAGGCTTTTTGTTATCAAGTTTTCGCTCGATACTATTCCATATATCAGGGCTATATCCAGATTCGATACCACTAAGCTTAGCCCTTATGATTTCATCATACATCCTCATACGGCTTGTCTTTGTTGGTTTAGAATTTGTTCTTGAAGCATTTTTCTAGCTTTTACTAATTGTGATCTTGAAGTACTTTCCCCGATTTTTAGAAGTTTCCCGATTTCTTTATGACTATAGCCCTCCACAACATAGAGCGAAAATACATTACGATATCCTTCTGGTAATTTTGAAATAAGAACTAACAACTCATCGGCAGACATTGCAGAGAATATATCAGGCATGATGCTGATATGGTTATATTCTTCGATCCCGCTGATCTCGTTAGTATATGATTTTTTGGTTTTTTTCTTGAGCGCAATGTTGATCATTATTCTTTTCATCCATCCCTCAAAAGAGCCTTCTTTAGAATATTGACTTAGGTTTTTAAAAACCTTAACGAACCCATCCTGCATGACATCCTCTGCCTCGTATCTATCCCTTGTATATCTTCTGCATAAAGACATCATCTTAGGAGCATAGATTTCAAATAGTCGTTTTTGAGCACTACGATCCTCTAGTATGCAAGCTCTTAAGAGCTCTTCGATATTTAATGGATATGTCGTTAATGGAGACAAATTATTCTTTCAGGTTATCCTAAAGTTAAGGATTGAGGCTTAATAATAGAAATTATAGAAGTTCAATTTATAATTATTCCTCTTCGCTGATAATCGTTACATCATCAATC
>JAHDGW010000070.1:4995-13343 GCA_020631635.1 Saprospiraceae bacterium | reverse complement strand
CAGCCATTTCTAGATCAAGGTAAAGAGATCGACTTATCAGCGAAAAATGTCGGAATATTTATCGATAACTCTTTCAGTATGAAGGCTGTCAATGAAGATATACCTCTGCTCGACGTGGCCAAAGAGCAAGCGAGAGTGATCGTACAAAATCATGATGATCAAGATCTTTTTCATTTATTGACTCATGATTTTCTGGGTAGACATCAACGATTACTCAGCAAGGAAGATATGCTCTCGGAGATTGATGGTATCAAAACAACACCTAAGGTTTCTCAATTGTCTACCGCAATCAGTAGAAATAAGCAAATCAATAGTATCAATGACCGGTCTGGTAAGTTGTACATCTTGAGTGATTTTCAAGAATCAATTAATGATCTTTCCAGTTATCGTGACACATCGCTTGATATTCAACTACTACCACTCCAAGCGGTTGCAGAAAAGAATATAAGTATCGATACGGCTTACTTTTTAGCCAAGGTGCCGATGCTCAATGTAGCGAATAAACTAATCGTCAAGTTGACTAACTACTCCACTGAAGATGTAGAAAATGTAAGCCTAAGTATCACTCAAGATGGGCAGACCAAACCATCGGGCAAGTTTGATATGACCGCAGCCAGTCAATACACAGATACTATCAGCGTGACCATACAGAAACCTGGCATCCAAAATATAGAGCTTAAGGTGACCGACTACCCGATCAGCTTTGATGATCGATATTTTATGAGTTTTGAGGTGGATGAGAAGATAGAAGTACTCGTTGTACATGATAGTAATACTGATAGGTATCTGAAAGCCGCGATCAACGGCCTTGATTATCATGAATTGAAGTCTAGCTCTACTCGAAATATTGACTACAATAGTTTTGATGATTACGACCTCATCATACTGCAAGATGTCAAAAAATATAGCTCGGGACTAACACAAAGTATTGACCAATATGTACACAAGGGTGGCAATATTTTACATTTCTTACCAGAAGGAATGGATATCGAAAGCTGTAATGAGCTTTTCAAAAAGATGAACATTGATCAGGTAAAATCATTTTCCTCCGATCCAAAAGGAGTCTCCTACATCAATGAAGAGGATTTTATATTTAATGAAGTCTTTCTCCGATCTGGAGGCAACAGGAAACTGCCAAAGGTCAGTAGCTCGTATACCATGACCCAATACCAAAGCAAAGCATCACAAGCCATCATGAAACACCGAGATGGTAGCATATTTATGGCCAAATATGTATCTGGTGAAGGACAATATTACATCTGTACCAGCCCTATCGATAAAAATAAAAATGACCTTGTAGCCAATGCTGAGATATTTATACCCTTGATCTACAAATTGAGTATCTCATCTCAAAGCGCCAATAATTTAGCTTACTTCATAGGTCAAAATGACTTTATCAAAATGAAAGGTAGCACTGCTGTGGGTGATCAAAATTATGTGGTCAGGGGTAAGCAAGAGTTTATACCTGCTATCAGAAAAATAGATAATAGAACGGTACTCAACTTCAACGAGCAAGTGACCGAAGCTGGATTCTATGACATATTTCTTGGAGAAGATAAGATACAATCTGTAGCCTATAACTATGATCGTAAAGAATCCGATATGAGCATGACCAGTGCTAGTGACTTAGAATATAACAATCCAAGTATCTCTACCTTGCAAGCGGCCAACAATACTAAACTTGCTCAACTTGTGAGCCAAAGGGACAAAGGGCAACAGCTATGGAAGTGGTGCCTTATATTGGCATTGGTATTTCTTGGCATAGAAACATTATTATTAAGATTCTGGAAAAGTTGATCTCATGAACGTACTGATCAAAAATGCTAAAGTCCTACAAGAATCATCCTCTTATCATGGAGATCGCCTAGACATCATGATCGATAATGGCCGCATCAGTGCCATCGATACTAATATATCTAAGAGTGCCGATCATGTTATCCAAAGTGATGATAGTTACATATCATCGGGATGGGTAGATATTGGATGCCATAGTGGCCAACCAGGAAACGAACAACGAGAAACCCTTACAAGCTTGTCTCAAGCTGCGGCTAAAGGAGGATATACGCATTTATTTATATCACCAGATACAAAACCTGTCATCGACAGTCGGATGCAGGTAGAATATATCCATCAATTTCAGACAGGTACGGCAGTACAACTCCATACATTAGGCGCCCTAAGTAATGGAATGCTAGGTAAAGACCTATCCGAAATATTGGATATGGCCGATGCCGGATGTAGTGTTTTTACGGATACCAATAGATCAGAACAACATACTAGCCTGCTACAACGAGGGCTCGAATATGCTAAAAGCTATGACCTCAACATACTACAGTCACCCTATGACGCTAGCCTAGCTATAGACGGTCATATGCATGAAGGCAAGCAATCAACTATGCTTGGCCTACCAGGTATACCAAGTATATCAGAGTATCAAGCACTGAGTAAACTCATAGACCTTCAGGCTTATACAGAGAGTAAACTTATTGCCCATCTCATTTCTTGTAAAGAGTCTGTTGCGCTTTTAAAAAACGCTAAATCCAATAGTGATAAAATCTCATGTAGCGTTGCATTCCAAAATTTGGTACATATTGACGAAGAATTACATTTTTTCGATAATAATTATAAAGTATTTCCACCATTAAGGACTAATCAGGATAGAGAACAGCTAAGAAATGCTTTGATAGCTGGCACCATAGATATACTCTGCTCTAATCATACTCCGCTAGAAGAAGAAAAGAAGAAACTAGAATTCCCTTATGCCGATTTTGGAATGATCGGTCTCGAAGCATGTTTCTCTAAAACACTTGAAGCTTTAGGCGAGGAAAATTTGGAAGTCATAATAAGGGCGATCAGTCAACATCCAAGACGAATTATGGGTATAGCTCAAGCCAAAATTGAAGTAGGCGCAGTCGCCGATCTTACTATATTTGATCCATCACAGAGATGGACTTATCTAAAAAGTAATTCTCTATCAAAGAATAATCCTTATTTTGGCCAAGAACTGAATGGTAGGGTAATCGCTACTATTCTAGAAAATCAAATCAATATCAACTAACAAACTTTAGCAATGGATCAAAACGTAAGTACTTTAAAAGCAGGGATTAGACACGGAGTATTTCTAGGACTATTTTTCATCCTCATTAATTTTATAGGTTATCAATTGGGGTTTCTTACCATTAACCCTGAGGAAATAGGATCGTCTACTATCTCATGGGGAATAGCGCAATGGGTACTCAATGCCATCGCATTTTTTGGTCTCGGTTATGTGGCAAATACTTTTTATAAAAATGGTAATAGTGGTCTACTTTCATTTGGAAATGCAGTGGCAATAGGTGCATTTATGGGCTTGATCGCAGGATTATTTTCTGCTTGCTGGGCATTGGTTTATTTTAATATCCTAGAGCCCAATATGTTTGGTGATATTATGGAAAATGCTCTAGAGGATGCTGGATCAGAAGAAGAAATACCTGATTGGGTAAAGGGTAATAGCCTAGCTACTGGTTTCACCGTTATTTCTTCAATATTTGGAAATTTAATAGCAGGAGTCATCGTGGGCTTAATACTAGGTGCTATCATGCAAAATGATAACTAAGCATTTGAAAAATATTTCAGTTGTCATACCACTCTTCAACGAAGAAGAATCACTAGAAGAGCTTTTTCTATGGATCAAAAAAGTCATGGATGCTCATCAATATAGCTATGAGGTCATCTTTGTAGATGACGGCAGTCAAGATAATTCGTGGCAAGTCATAGAGCAATTATCACAGCTGCATGATACGATTAGAGCGTTGAAATTTAGAAGAAACTACGGTAAATCTGCAGGGCTTAATGTAGGTTTTGCTGCGGCAGAAGGTGATGTAATAATCACCATGGATGCTGATCTACAAGATAGTCCAGACGAGATACCGGAGCTCTATCGCATGATAAAAGAGGATGGATATGATCTCGTATCGGGCTGGAAAAAGAAACGCTACGACCCCATTACTAAAACGATCCCTACCAAGTTTTATAATGCAGTGACTAGGCGCATGTCTGGAGTCAAGCTCAATGATATGAATTGTGGTCTAAAAGCTTATCGCCAAAATGTCATCAAAACCATTGAGGTGTATGGTGAGATGCACCGATATATTCCCGTCTTAGCCAAGTGGGCTGGTTTTACTAAAATCGGCGAAAAAGTAGTACAACACCAGGCCCGAAAACATGGAGTCTCCAAGTTTGGGATGTCACGATTTATCAATGGCCCTTTAGACCTGGCGTCCATCATGTTTGTTGGTAAATTTGGTAAGCGACCCATGCACTTTTTTGGGATGATAGGTACGATCATGTTTGTATTTGGATTCGCCATATTTGCATGGATTGGCGGCTCTAAGTTGTATCACATATTTATGGATATACCAGCAAAAAATATCGCTACTCAATCAGGATTTTTCATTGCATTGGTGGCTATGATTATTGGTGTTCAGCTATTTTTAGCAGGTTTTTTGGCAGAGCTCATCACTCGCAATGCTACAGAACGCAATCATTATCTCATCGAAGACGAGATATAAACTAAGATGAAGATTGCTATCGTCGGTCCCGCACATCCTTACAGAGGAGGTATTGCATCCTTTAATGAACGTATGGCGCTTGAGCTACAGCATACCGGTCATGATGTGGAAGTTATCACTTTTAGCATGCAGTATCCGGACTTTCTATTCCCTGGAAAAACGCAATATACAAACGAACCTATACCACCGCATCTAAAAATCTCGAGACGAGTATCGACACTCAATCCTATTTCATGGTTTAAAACTTCTAGATATCTTAAGAAACAAAAATTTGATGTTGTAGTACTTCGGTACTGGATGCCATTTTTTGCACCATGCTTAGCCGCAATTGCCAAATTTTCAGGTATAAAATCAGTACTATTTGCCGATAATATAATCCCTCATGAAAAACGGATTGGTGATGATCAATTGACTGAACTCATCTGTAGGAATGTGGACGGGTATGCTGTGCTATCCAAAGCTGTACAAACAGATCTCAATAATTTGGGTATCATAAAACCATGCTTTTACAGTCCACATCCAATATTCAACCAATTTGGACAACGCGTTTCTCGGAGCATAGCTCTAGAAAAACTAAAATTAAACGCAAACCATAGATATCTCTTGTTCTTTGGCTTTATACGAGATTATAAAGGCTTAGACCTCTTACTCGATGCTTTGAAAAGCATTGATGATCATGTGCATTTGATCATTGCCGGAGAGTTTTATGGTAATGAAGATCAATATCAGGAACAAGTACGGTCAAACAGCTTGGAAGATCGCTGCCACTTTTACGACCATTTTATACCTGATGACGAGGTGAAATATTACTTCTCAGCAAGTGACGCATTGATACTACCATACAAATCTGCAACTCAAAGTGGTGTTACCCAGATTGGCTATCATTTCGAAATACCTATGCTTATCACCAATGTAGGTGGCCTCAGCGAATATGTAACTCATGAGGAGCAAGGACTCGTAGCCGATACGAATGTCGAGAGCATCAAAGAAAGCATTATTAACTTTCTCGCTTCGGACCAAAGGCAATATATTGAAAGAGTCAAGGCACGAAAAAAAGAATTTACTTGGGCACGGTTTACGTCTAAATTTGAAAAATTTTTATCCGATTTATAAAATTTAAACTTCTATTATGACTGCATTCCATTATGCTTTTAAAGTCAAAGATATAGAGAGCACAAGAGCATTTTATATAGAGATGCTTGGTTGCCAAGAAGGGCGATCCACTTCATCATGGATAGATTTCAGCTTTTTTGGGCATCAACTCTCAGCGCATTTAAGTGATCACATTCCTGCGCTTGATTATTGTGGTGTAGTAGATGCCGTGAAAGTACCGATCCCGCATTTTGGATGTCTAATAAGTATAGATCAGTTTAAAGAGATCAGATCTATTCTTGAAAAAAATGAAATATCATTTATTGTAGAACCACAGTTGAGGTACAAAAATCAAGTAGGCGAACAATGGACTATGTTTATTTTAGATTATAGTAATAACCCTATTGAATTCAAAGCCTATACTCAGGCATCTGAAGTGTTTGAGCAATAAGTATCCCCGATTAATGATCACTTCTCTATCTTTAACACATGATCCAAAGAATCATTAAACAACATCAGGAGTGTATAGAAGCGTTAATATCTAATGAGCTAATTCTGTCTTACGTTCAGAAAGCCGCGGATATGATGACATCTTGCCTTAGGCATGATGGCAAGATTCTCCTATGCGGTAACGGAGGCTCTGCATCAGATGCACAACATATTGCAGCAGAACTTTCGGGAAGATTTCTAAAAAATAGAAAAGCACTTTTTGCCGAAGCACTTACCGCTAATACCTCTTATCTTACCGCCGTAGCCAATGACTATAGTTATGAACACATCTATGCTCGAGCACTTGAGGCTAAAGGAAGGAAAGGAGATGTACTCATAGCCATATCCACGAGTGGTAACTCTGCCAATATTGTCCAAGCCTGCGAGTATGCTAGAGAGCATGGAATCACGATCATAGGACTTACCGGTAGTAAAACAGGAAAAATGGATGCACTATGTGACGTAATCATCAAAATCCCCAGCGACCATACCCCGCGCATACAAGAGGCACATATTTTGATCGGACATATTTTATGCGAATATGTGGAAAGTCAACTATTCCCCGAAGGATGATTATACCCGAATTCATAAAACAAATTAAAGAAGAAGGCGACTGGACCTTATTTTTAGATAGAGATGGTACTATCAACAAAAGACTCATAGGTCAGTATGTAGTCTCCTATCATCAGTTTGAATTTTTACCTGGTGTCATTGAGAGCTTAAGGCTTATGAGCTCTTTATTCAACCATAGTTTCGTAGTCACTAATCAACAAGGGATAGGTAAAGAGCTTATGACTCATGAAGACCTTGAGAGGGTTCATCATCAAATGACACAAGATCTTAAAGATTTTGGGGTTTACATTGACCAGATCTATTACTGCCCAGAGTTGGCCGTTTATGATTCACCAAATCGCAAACCTAATCCTGGGATGGCACTGCAAGCACAACAAGATTTTGATGGGGTATTTTTCAAAAAGTCAGTCATGATTGGCGATACACTTAGCGACATGCAATTTGGTAAGAATTTGGGTATGAAAACTATCTGGATCGATCACCAGGTGAAGGGTGAAACATCTCCACTCGCAGAGGACTTTGACATAAGGATTACGAGTATGTCAGAGCTGGCTCATTATTTTCAGGGCTAAAAGCCAAGTAATCAATTATACTTTAAAAAACCAATCTCTGAAAATCGTTATCTTGGGTAAAATCCTAGCCCCATGAAATATCTATTCACAATTTTATTATTCACAATACTTCTAAGCCTTCAAGTCAATGCACAAAAACTGTGGTTTGAAATTTCAAGTACACAAGGTTATGCGATTACACTAGACCAACTTAATGATGCCAAGCAACTAGCGGACTTAAAGAAAGACTACCCGAGTTCTTGGATAGCACAGGACGATTATAAATCGTCAAATATTGCGGTCTCTACCGATGGGAAAGAACTTATGGCATCTGGCAATAACGATAAACTTACGGAGGAGCAAATGTCTCTTATCAAGCAAAGTAAGATCGGCTCCATTATCACCATATCTGTTGACTATCAAAAACGAAATGATATCACCCAGAAATATGATCCTTTCACCATGAATTTTTCACTTACCGTAATTCCAGATCATGAAGCACAATTTATCAGCACTGAAGAAAATATTGACGATTATATTAATCAAAATTTGATTAAAGATCTATCTATGCGTCATCAGGAAATCATTCTTAAAAAGCCCATTGAAGTTGAATTCACGGTACTGGAAAATGGCAAAATAAGAAATGCGATTATCCAAGAATATACCGAAGATATTGATCTAAATAAACTCATCATTGAAAAGATTCAAACCATGCCTAGTTGGAAGCCAGCAACTATGAAAGATGGTAGCTCGGTGACACAGAAAATCTATTTTCGACTTGGCAATATGGGTTGTTAATGCAATAACTAGAGAAGATTAAAATTCATCAACAGTATCGTAAAGTATTAGTACTTACTCACTATTATACCAAATTCAGTCAAAAATGACGCATTCTAAGTTTGATCTCTGATTTCTAAAAAGTTCTCTCAACTCTGTTCGAGATGGAAAAGAGAGTACTCATTCATCTAAGGTCAAAGCTTAATCCCCAAGGTCACATAGGCACTTCTGCCATCACTAGGTATTATTCCTGGCCCAGGGTATCCTGTTGCACGTCTGGAATAGTATGCCTTATTATGCACGTTTAAAACACCTG
>JAHDGW010000070.1:0-4985 GCA_020631635.1 Saprospiraceae bacterium | reverse complement strand
TGCTTCTACGGTAAGTATTCCTTGACGATATACCGCAGAAAAATCAAGTATTTGATAAGCTGGTATGGTCCCGATTACACCTGCTCGTAAGTCGCCCTGCTCCGGTGCCTCTGAATTTTCTACATCAGTATACTGTTCGCTTAGATAGCCGAACTGTAAGGAACTAATGAAGTTTTTATAACCAAATTCTACACCCGTCTTAAAATTGACTAAAGGAATAAATTCTAATTCTTTACCCTCAACGTTATTCTCTTCTGATTGCAAAAATTGAGATTTCGTCAAAGCAAAATTAGTGAATGCTTTAAGTCGATAATCTGATTCTTCTTCCGATAGGAGGCGTAGAATATTCAGGTCTAAAAGAGATTCTAATCCCAGAATACCTGCTTTACCAATATTCTTTCTCACTCGGTTCGCTCGGTTATCTAATATGATGCCTATACGATCATCATACAGCAATCCAAATGCACTGACATCATAAGAGAGCGTCTGCCCTACTCTACCTCTCAGCCCAATATCCAACGTAAATCCTTCTTCATCTTTGATATCGGGATCGATAATAAACGTCGGACTCACCACCCTAATATCACTAAACGTCACGGAACGATAGTTTTGTGAGAAGTTACCATACCACTCCATATTTGATGACTTCTGATAGCTGACACTCAATCCTAACAGCGCAAATGATCGCGACAAACTACGATCATCGGAAAGGATCTCATTGAAGATTGGATTTCCTGCATTATCAAATACCAACTGATTGTATTGTCCAATACTCTCTGTCTTGATATACTCATATCTGATACCTGGTGATAAAAAAAGTTTTTCGCCGACACGAAATATATGTTCGCTAAACAATGAAATATTACGATTAGGGAATGTAAATTCTGACTGATTAGCATAGTCTGGAAATTGATCAAATCGGTAACTAAAATCTGCATCTATACCTGTACTGGCCGGACCTTGCATCCCAGTATTATTGGCATCATAATATTTCATACCAAAAAGTGAGGTCCAACTATAATCCCCAATGGCAAAAGGAATAAGTAAGCGGTGTTCCATCCCCCAATTGTTGAAGGTTCCTTGTATAAGATCCCGTTCATTTATGTATTCGCCGTTGGGGCCTTGTTCATCAAGCTCAGTGACTGGATTGGTGTTTAGATTGATGGGATTACCTCTAAATCCAAGGGCATCCCTACCTGCATCCAATCCAAAAATGCTGGAAGACCATTTCCATCCATTACCAAATTCATGTTGCCACAAGGCCTGATAGAGATTCCAATTGATCGCAAACCAATTTCTACTCCGATTACTCTGACGTGGATCTTCTACAAATTGAGCATCTGTAAGTCCACCTGCTTGCTGAGCTAAGTAATTAAGATGTGTATATTCCAGACTGATTTTGGATTTCTCATTCAATTGATAAGCAAGATATCCATAGCTATTTTTAGAGTCAAATTGAGAGTTTTCACGATATCCATCTCCCCTTTTATAATTAAAAAATCCGTAATAACTGAAATCACCTATTGTACCTTCAATACTATTGAAAGAAGTAAATAGTCCATATGATCCGGTAGTCTGTCTAGATACCAATTGGATTTTTTTATCCTTGATTGGCTTTCTCAGTTTGAAATTAATCAACCCACCAAATTGAGTTCCATACTGAAGGGATGCCGCTCCACGTACTACTTGTATTTCTTCTATAGCCTCTGATGGAGGCGTATAATAGCTCTCAGGATATCCCAATACATCGGCACTGATATCATATCCATTTTGCCGAGTATTGAAGTTGGAGCTACGATTAGGATCTAGACCACGACCACCAATATTGAGTTGGAGTCCTGCATCATTATTTTCATAGATATTGAGTCCTACTACCTGTGCATACAACTGACGTGCATTGTTGGAAGCCAGACTTCCTACGATCTGATCTACGAGTACTACTTCTGACTTTTTACCAGAAAAGATAGATGTACCCTCGACGGGGGCTAGTTTCTTTAGATTGAATAAGGCCTCTTTACGTGCCTTGATCTGTACAGCAGATAATTGCTGGCTCAGCGGCTCAAGTCGGATATTGATAATCGTATCGCTCTGTAGTTCAATTTCTTGGATATAATAATTGTATTCATAACCAAAGACTGAAATCTGATAGCTGCCCGCTTTCAAATCTCCAAAGCGATAAGTACCGCTCTCGTCAGTCGATTCTAGATTAATATTGGGCTCAATAAATATTTCTACGCCGACCAATTTTTCATTGGTATCGAGTCGTGTTACCAGCCCTTCAATACTGAACTGAGCTATAAGCGACATAGAAAAGAAGACGCTTAATATGAATACCGAAATACTATTTCTCATCCTTAAATTTTAAAATCCAATCTTTTGAAAAGAATGATTCTTGCTCTTGATATAAATCAACATTGGGATCAATAAACGGTTGGTTAATCCTTCCATTTAAAGAAGCGTAAGAGTCTACATATACCTCTACATGTTGATGGCCTTGCTCACTAAAATGATCACCAAGATAATGTGCATACTCCAAGATCATATCAGGCTGCATCGCCATTTGCTTCTCCTGAAAAGAACTCAGGAAATCTCTGTTATCGACATAAAACTGCTCCTGTGTTTTGCCATTTTTTACTTTAAACTGAGCGTAGGCCGTCTTTTCCATCAACATGACCCTCCATGAAAATCTATAGCCCTCTTCTGTCCAAAATAAATGACCAGGATAGCATAGATAACGCCATGGCAATAATAGCTGAACCACAAAGAAGATGCATAAAACCCTCACTCTCCATACAGACCATGACATGGCAGAATGTACCATATGCTTTCCGTTATTAAATACATCTATAGAAAATCGTCCTAATTTGCTCAACTTCCTTAATATCCACTCATGCGTAGGCGCATCAAAAAAAATCAATGCTGCAAATATCATAATGAAAGGAAACATCCCAATAGGAAATAAAACTCTGGTCATGATATGAAATATGATGACTCCTACAAAAGCTAGTCTACGTGTAGGTTTGTATAACAACAAAAATGGAATAGATACATCATACAGCATACCTAACCAGCTGAAGGAATAATGCACCCAAGTCTGCTCTAATAAGCTCCCGATCAAGGGTAAATCATAAGATCCAGGCAACCATATTTTCAAAGGAAGTGCCTCTAGCATCCAATCATTATTGAGCTTAGCCACTCCTGCATAAAAGTATACTATACCTACCATCAGCTTGAGGGCATCAATACACCACCGAGGGATATACTCATACCGAAGTCTCTCATTGCGATAAGAATCTACAGAAAAATAACTGCTTGCGGGCAGAAATATAAAGATGAAAGCTACGACACTAATAAAATAGTAGTGATTGAGGTAGGTTGTCTTATCCATCAACTCGATATAACAGAAACTCAAGAAAAAACTGATGATCGCGAGTCGATACTTATAGCCGATCATGACTGCTATGGAGGACAAGAAGCATAGGACAAATAAAAGATAAGTCCATTCTCCCAGTGGCTGCACCCAACTAAAACCATAATATGAAAAATGATATTGGGGGAGTATGTATAATTTCTCAATCCAGCCATGGGCAGCAAAGCGGATCAGGCTAATGGCCATTAACAATCCAAAGAAAAAACGAAAGGCTGCCAATGGGGCAGCCTTTGTGGTTTCATTTATATATCTCTGAAAGCTATTCATTGTTTCTTAGCACATGCCTAGAGCACTCCTAGTCGCCATCCGCGTCTACATAATCGACTTTTACGTTCATGAGCTGAAGCATATCCACTTTCATATAGATTACATTTTGCTGCAATGCATCATATAGTTGTAACATCAGTCCATTATTTTCATCCACTTGAGATGCTAAGTTCTGACTTATAGGTTCTAGTCTTTCGAGCGCTAAATCAAATTGATTTAATATAAGCTGATCTAAACCATTATCATTACCACTGAGGCCTTCTAAATACTGTATATAGCTTTGAAAACTTAGAGCGTCTACTCTCGTAGAATAGTACGAACCGCTAAAAAATGCAACCGATGCTTTCAAACTCTCTTCCAATAGCACTTTAGACTTATCCTGACTATAAAAAGCTTCTACCTTATTAGATAAAGGCGAATTGCTAAATACACCTGCAGGAATGCCTACTTTACCTGCTCTCAAATATTTTTCATAGTAAAATAGATAGTCATTAACTAATTTATTGATAGAGCCTGTTGCGCTAGAGCCATCGTTTTCGACGAAAGTCGTTTTGTAGCTATCCCAAGCATTGACCACCTGCTCTGTATTTTGCAAAAGTGCAGCCACTACATCGGCTAGATAGTTTCGAGCTGAAAGGTTATTAGAGTAACGATCTAATACTGATTGTTCATCTCCTGAGAGATCATGGATCAAATAATCTATAGCTGGAAATCCTTGTGCCACAAAATTTGATGGTAAATCAAGATTGTATTCTCCTGATTCGATATGCTGATCAATCAGAGCAACATCCGTAGGAAATACATTTGTTTTATTAATCAAAGATACTTCCTCAGCAGGACCTATATTAATCATCTCTACCCACTGCCATTGGGTATAAGCCGAAAGCCAAGATGCTTGCAATTGATCTAATTTTTCCTGATTGACATCATTAACAAATGCTTGAGTGGTGGCTGAAAGACTCTCTACTGTAGCAAGATAATCCCGATAAGCAGGAACAATGTGATAATCATTTATATCTGAAAGTAACTGAGCTCGATCATATCTATCTTCTGTTTGGTCGTTGTATGATTCTGTACAAGAGGCTATGCAAAGTAATACTATGAGTACCGAAAAAAGATATCTAAAGTTGTAGGTCATAATGCTCATATTGATGCTGCGAAAGTAATTAAGAGTAGTGAAATATTGTGCAGCTTTTATCTACTATTTTTAATTAGTCTTAATTATTTTATTCCGCCGCCTCTTCCACCGTAAAGTCAAATTTTGCCGCGATATTTCTACTAATCAAAT
>JAHDGW010000422.1 GCA_020631635.1 Saprospiraceae bacterium | reverse complement strand
GGATAAAAATTTATCTTTTGCTAAATCTAGTTGACTTTATTAGTCTTGGCAATTCCCTGAATTCTTTGGTGTAGACATTTTTTCTCAAAAATATAGAAGGAATTTACGTAAACCGGAGTCTAAGATATCAGTGAAGCTAACTTGTAGCTTTACAAATGATTATTTAAACTCAACCATTTACAACATGAAGTTTCTGAAGTATTCCTTATTTGCGCTGCTATGCCTAAGCATATTTATTATATCCTGTGATAATGAAGAACCATGTATTGAGACTACCTGGTATCAAGATCTAGATGGTGATGGATTAGGAAATCCAAATGTGAGCGAAAGCTCTTGTGATCAAATAGATGGATATGTCGCTAATAGCTCAGATGTGAATGATACTGGAGTAAACCCTACCCCTGTATCGGCTTTTGATGAATTTAATCCCGATGCCGTAACCGTATCCTTTGACGGTGAAGAGATAACCATTAGCTCTAATGCTCTTATAAATCATACTTCGCCGTATTGGGAAGAAGGCAGTAGCCTGTATATAGAACCTGTGGTAGCCGATGCAGATCGTATGTCCCCTGGTGCAATAAGAGAAGGTAGTTATACGCTTACCGTTTCAGCTTTTCCTGAGCTAGCCTCTACAAGTACTTCGACTGGGTTGGGTGCAATCGGTATTGCAGTTTCAGGCGCCCCGATATTTAATGATGAAGAGGGGCCTAATGTTGCATTATCAGCCAATGTAGCTTCTGGTTTTGATTATGCAGGCGGCCATAACGGCCCTACGGGTTATCACTATCACTTAGAATCTCAGGATGTACCAGAAAATACAACTCTATCTCATGATGATGAAAAATTAGTTGGCATTATGCAAGACGGATTTTTATTGTACGGCAGAAGGGATGCAGACGGCGAATACCCAACAGACCTAGATGAGTCGGGAGGTCATTTTGGGGTAACTCCACATAGTAATGGTGAAGAAATCTACCATTATCATATCATCAATGAATTCTATACTGGTTCTTATGTTTTGTTGTTTGGAGTTGATCTAAAAGGGACTCCAAATTCAATTATGTAACTATTATCCTGAGTAATTACGGACATGAATCATCTCAAATATAGACTGGCTTATTTGAGATGATTCATGTTATAAGATTAGAGTTGTGAAGATTTTTTATAGCATGTTATCATCTTTATGTTTTATACTTATGAGCTGCTCACCGCCTTCAGACCAAGTATTAGATGGTGCTTCGGATACGATCAATTCAATCATAGAGATACCTGATATATGGGTAAGTGATACGCTCTTGATCTATGATAAAATGACTTCACAGTATACTTTAAATGATGAGTTATTTTCTGGTTATTCGGTTAGCTACTATTCTGATAATAGTGTAAAAACGCAAATTGGCATTTCAAATGGAAAAAAACAAAACCAATCTATTCGATGGTTTCGTGACGGTCATTACCAGATGATAGCCAATTATCAGCAAGGTAAGCTTCATGGAGAACAGAAGAAATGGTCATCCGATACATCTCATATTTTACTTTCTATCCTCAATTATAATGTAGGAAAAGCACATGGAGCGCAGAAATATT
>JAHDGW010000421.1 GCA_020631635.1 Saprospiraceae bacterium | reverse complement strand
GTTTTGATACTTTTTTTAGAAATCTACATTGTTGTAATATCAAAAAATGATCTAAATAAAGGAATATAATCATCCTTATGACCTCCAAATGGTGGATGATCTTGATACAAAGGTATAGCAAATAATAATCCCGCTAGTATCCCTTTGTCATTTAGTAAATCGTATATTTTTTCTACGTATCGGCTTCTAGACAAAACCGGAAAAGTACAGAAAAAAGTCTGCTCTAAAATCAAGTCATACGAGGAGTTATGTTCAAAAAAATCTCCACAGATAATCTGGCTATGAAATTTTTCAGGCACCTTATTTTTTAAATTAGATACGGCCTCTTTCGCAATATCAATAACAAAGGTATTGTCAAAACCTATCGACCATAGGTACTCCGCTTCATATGCATTTCCACATCCGGGAATTAAGATTCTTTGGCTTTTGTCTTGTTGGCTATCGATATAGTCTTTTATCGGAGGTGATACCATACCGAGATCCCATCCAGTCTCCTTATTTGCCCAACGATCTGACCAATATGATTTATCAAATTTCATATCGTATACTAAAGTAGATAGATCTAGGTAAGATCGGAAATACGACAAAATCAGCCTCTGGATTTGCAGAAATGTATTCAGAAGTGGCATTGTTGGCATTGGCTCCAAAAGTATTAGGCCCAAAAAAGTTGGCAATACCTGTAGAGTTGAAAATATTTTGACCATTCAAGGATACTTCGCATTTGGAAGTCAACGAATAAGCAAGGCTTAGATCTATAGTTTGATAAGCTTTCATCTGAAATGAATTTTCAATATTGCCATATCTTGACCCCATATGAAATACTGATAAATCAGCTCGAAATCTCTCATAGCTCCCCTGTATACCAAGGCGATGCATCGCTTGTGGCACATGAGGAAGCTCTTTTTTAGAAAAATCAATCAAAATATCGTCTTCAATCATCATCGTTTCATTTGAGTTGACGACGGTATAATCAATACTTTTTGATTGCTGAACGGTATGTTGTCCTATAAGCTTCCATTTACTGTTGAGCTCGGCCGACCAGTCAAATTCTAATCCTATAGTCCTTGCATTTATCAATTGAATAGGTAATCTAAAAATCTGTTGTGTCATTTCATCCTGACCAAAATCCGATTTAGCTACATTACTTTGCCTACTATAGAATGCAATGACTTCTGCCTCTAGTCTACTGCGCTGATACTTGTAACCCAATTCTAATTGCAAGATATCTTCAGAAATACCCTTTTCTAGCTGGGATTGGTAGGTGATATAATAATTAAGCTCAGGAGCCTTCTGAGCAATACTGGCTCTTGCAAAAAGCTCTTGCCCCTCTGCTAGATATGCTGCCGCCAAAGAGAATGATCGATTATGGTAGCTAAAGTCATAGTCATTACTCTGATCAGATGGTACGAGTATAGAGCGGTCATATACGGTACTTACATCGCTATCTAAACCTCCCTCACTCCCATCATAACTAATCGGGATCACTTGATTTCCAGTATGATTTATATATTCATATCGTCCTCCGAGCTCTACTTCAAGACGGTCGCCAATTTGCTGATTGTAATGTGCAAATAAAGAAGATTGTATAGCGGCTATGTCCCCATTTTCAAAGA
>JAHDGW010000420.1 GCA_020631635.1 Saprospiraceae bacterium | reverse complement strand
TAATCTCTTTTTCATCAGGTCGCATTTGACCTGATAAAGCAATGGTTCCACACATCAGTATGGCTGCTAATAAGATTTCCTTAATCATATAATATTCTACTACATTATGGTACTACTAAAGCCATGCCATAAAGCGCAAAAGTAATGAAGAAAAAAAACCTAGAGTCTTAATAATGGAATTCTATGGACTAATAGCAGAGTTTTAACTTTTAGCAATTGATATTCAGTACTTCAATTGTCTTGCTAGAATGGTTAAGCTCTAAATCGATATCCACAATGGATTCGATAATTTCGATGATCTCATCTATTTTAGGATCTACTATATTGGTCATCGTAATATGAGTACATGCATCAGCATTATTCCCTGACCACTGCAACTCATAGTCAAAATATTGCGACAAACTCGTCAACACATGACTTACTGAGGCATTAGTATATCGTAATCCATTATTGCTCCAGCTAAAAACCGAGTAATCATCAATTTTATCAACATTTAATACTTGCGTGGACCTAACATATGTCATCCGCTCTCCAGCTACAATATCGTAGCTCTCACCCTGATCAGAAACAAATCTCACCTTACCCTCAATTAACGCAAGGTCAATAATACCATTAGTATTGGATAGGTCAAACTGAGTACCTATTACTTCAATAGAGGAATTGCCCATTATAATTTTGAACGGTAAATTTTCATTTTTCTCGATGTCGAAATTTGCTTTACCATTTAGCTCAACGATTCGGTGATCATCACCAAAACCTGATTTCTCTTCCAATGTGGAATTTTTATCCAACACAATACTACTTGCATCGGCCATTGCTAGGCTTTGTACATTACCATTGGATTGATATTTAGTATCGGATTCATGAAACCACAAAATACCACAACAAGCGGCTATTAATACAATACTGGCTGCAGCCGCAAACTTTCTTAAGAAAAATACCTTTGTAGAAGCTCTATCTTGGTTACTGCCTATCGTTTTTACAATGGCAGAATTATCGATCTGACTTGCTATATCGTACTTCTTTTTAAATGAATCAAAGCCTGCTTCTGGCGAAAAACTTACATCAGGAGCAAAAGATAAAGAGCTATCCCATATAGCATTAATAGATTCGTATCTATCGTCTGCTATTATAGCTTCCTTGATATCGTCACTCAACACTAAAGAATCATCCTCAGTGATAAGCTTATGTATATCCGATATGTTTACTTTTCTATCCATTTCTGCTTATTAGACAACAGGGATTCTATACACCCCTATCCTATTTCAAGAATTATGATAAATATTTATTTGCTTCCTCAATATCTTTAATGCTTTTGATATTTGGTTTTCGACCGTTTTCATACTGATATCAAGTTGCTCTGCTATTTCTTTATATGACATAGATTCAAAACGACTCAGTGAAAAAACTAATTTACACCTTTCAGGTAATGACTCTACGGCACTATTTATGACCTCAGTCAGCTCTGTCAATTCCACTTTTTCATGAGAATCATCCGTATCTACAAATCTTTCTTTGATATCCTCATTGTCACTAAACTTCATTCGCTGCGCTCTGATGTAATTTAATGATTTATTGATAGAAGCACGGCGTAAATATGCTTTAAGAGATATATTAATC
>JAHDGW010000069.1 GCA_020631635.1 Saprospiraceae bacterium | reverse complement strand
ATATCGACCGAGGTAATCTAAAAGGAATATTATTATCAGGGGCTTCAAAAGTACAGGAGCTAATGACATTTCTGATAGTAGATAGTGTAAGCTTTATCACGAATGCTGGGCTGGCAATACTCTTTTCTTACTTTTTATCAGCGTATTACACCAATGCTAAATATAAAATATTAGAAGATTCCACCCGCAAAGAAAGGAAACGAATGAAGGAAGTCATCTCGCGAATTCCTACTGTACTAAGGTCTTATGTATTCGGCACCGGGCTCGTTATGTTGATTATAAGCGTTTGTACTTATATTCTATTTCTTTTTGTAGGATTAGATCATGCCCTACTCTGGTCAGTGATCATTGGTCTACTTACCATCATTCCTTTTATTGGGTCAGCTATAGGGATTATGCTTCCACTTGGTTATAGTTTTTTGCAAAATGGGTCCTTGTCTGAGTTTCTGATTATACTTTTCGGCTATCTTGTTATTCAACAAATTGAGGGTAATCTAATTACTCCAAAAATTGTAGGGGACAAAGTAGGTCTGAATCCTTTCATCATCATTTTGTCCATGATGTTATTAGCTCAAGTTTGGGGAATAGCTGGTGTCATGCTGACCATACCAATTGTGGCGGTTATGAAGGTTTTATTGGAAGAATATCAAATGGATTTGCTTGCCGAGGTGGTTTTTTCAAGTAAGGAGTCTAATGAACAGCTCGAATAAAGTATCTAATTGCTTTCGAATGAAAACTAATTTCTATTTTTCTTAAACTCCCATCGCTCGCCCTCTGTCCAGGCTTCAGCATTATTGCCTAGGTTTGGCAATCCGTTGTTTCCCTTTAGCATACTGGCAAGGTGAAGTAAGTTATAGGTCATAAAGGTGATATTCCGATTAGTGAACGAATTATCCTTAGCGCCACTTTCTTCATCTAAATAAGATGGACCAGGCCCTACCTCTCCTAACCATGCCGCATCAGCCTGAGGTGGTATTGTATATCCTATATGCTGCAATGCATATAAGGTAGACATGGCGACGTGTTTAGCACCGTCTTCATTGCCGGTAATAATACATCCACCCACTTTTCCGTAGTATAGATATTGACCCTTTTCATTAGTCATACCAGATAATCCGTAAAGTCTTTCTATGAGCTTTACACATTCTGAGCTTTTTTCGCCTAACCATATAGGTGTTCCGATTATAAGTATATCAGCATCAAGAATACTTTTCTTGATCTTAATGAACCCGTCAGACCGATAGCCATGATCTGTCATATCTTTTTGTACTCCAGGTGGCACGTTATAATCTACGAAACGAAAATAATCATAATAAACTCCTAAACGATCCATTATATCCATTGACAAATGCATTAACCCTTCTGTATGAGAAGGGTTAGGCGATTTCTTTAACGTGCAATTGATGTAGCAAGCTTTTATACTATTGTTTATTTTATTCATTATTATGCTACCTTAAGTTCTCCAGCTTGCAATACTTCTTTTAGTTTCTTTCTAGCAAAATTGATTCTGCTCTTCACAGTTCCTATTGGGATATTCAATTTCTGAGAGATTTCATTATACTTAAAACCCTTAATGTGCATGATTAGAGGCATTTTACTTTTCAAGCTCAAATCCTCTATATTTTCTTTTATCTCATTCACTCTTATACTAGATACGGCATCATTCCTGGTAGTATAAGCGCTCTGTAGAGCAAAGGTAAAGTCTTCAATAGGAGCATTTACCACAGCTCTTTTTCTTCTTTTATTATAATGAGTGATAAAAGTATTTTTCATGATCGTGAAAGCCCAGCTCTTGAAGCTCGAGTCTTCTCTAAAGTTATGCATACCTCTGTAAGCTTTGATTGCTGTTTCTTGCAACAGATCTTGAGCTTCGACATCATTTTTGGTCAACTTACGAGCAAAATTATTTAATGCTGGTTTGTGTTTAGAGAAGTAATTAGAAAATTTAGAATTAGTCATAGTAGGTATTTTGGTTAGTTAATACAACTATATAACTGTCGACATCTACATATGGTTCATTTTATTCTCATTTTATTTACATTTTTTTTCACATTGAACTATTTTTTTACATTATTAATTACTTTTACCATCGTTTCATTGTATCCCAAACCTCTCTCCATTAATACAATAAGTTCATCTATCTCATACTGTATATCATCATCAGATACCGCTCGAGCCTTTCTTAGCCTTTGGCCAGATTTAAAACCTTCTAGTATTTTTTGCACCTTCATGGTACTCTCGATGAAACGATGTACATCTGGATCGCTAGACTCTAATGAATCTAGGGGCTCTAATGGATTTTTTATCTTAGAGATAGCATTTGTCTCATATGCTACGCCCTCTTCAAATTTCAATAAAATAAGATCTCTCAATCTGATACTAAACAACTTTGACATATTAAGTAATACTCGAAGTCGCGGCTCTACATTTTTAGTTTCATATGCAGTGATGTTACTTCTCTTGATGCCTAGTTTATTCGCTAACTCATCTTGACTCCAAGAAAGCTTTTTACGATGAAATCTAATATTATGTGCCAGAATAGTAATTTCTTTTTGCATGATTGCGATATTATATTCACAAATGTAATTTATTTACACGATATTATTACCTTGTACTTAATATTAACAAACCTTGTGATTTTTATATGCAGAACAAGACTAAGAATATTCCCTTACCCACTTCATTTGGCAAAAATCTTCGTTATCTCCGCAGAGTCAAAGGCATAAGTCAAGCGAAGCTTGCTGCAGAACTCGGATTGAAGAGAAATAATATTTCTTCTTATGAATCAGGAATTGTGGAACCCAAGGCGACTACCTTTTTAACGGTTTGTGAATATTTTGATACGGTGCCAGAAGAGATGCTTCAATCTACATATACAGAAAGCGGTATATCTAAAATAAATGAGTCGGGAAACAGAAATGTCATTAAAGAATATATTGCAGGCTACTTATCAGAATTTATAGTGTACACCAATGAGCTGACTAAGATACAGGAGGGCTATCAGCAATTTCAAGAATTACGTGAAGACACAGATAATAGACAATCATTGTATAGAAAGTCATGGCGAGATATGATGAGTCTTTTAAAATTTTATCTGAGTACCAATTGGTCCTTTATACAATCATTCTCCAATAGTGAAGAGGAAGAATAACTAAAAATTATAGAACCCATCGAACATCTTTCGATATAGCAGAGTATGATAAGCGAAACACAAATTATTTAACTCTAAACCAGAAAAATGAACATCGATCAAATAAAAAGTTCTTTACAAGATTTAATCATTCGATTGCAAGATGCTGAGAAAGGCTATCTAGAAATATCAAAAGCTACCAGTAATGTGGAGTTTAAAAATTGGCTAGAGAAATATGCTAATGAGCGACATGAATTTCATGTAGAACTAGAAAATCATTCCAAGGCATTGGGTGGTAATCCAGAAGTAAAAACTAGTTTTCTTGGTGAACTCCACCGTATTTTTATTGATATCAAACTCAATGCAATAGATGAGGACATTACTGATATTATCAATGAAATAGAACGTGGATCCAATGTATTAATTGAGGATTACGATAAAGTAATCAATGAAGTTAGGTTGCCAGGAGACGTAGCGACTACCTTGCTCAACCAACGAACAAGAATTAAAGAAGAAATAGAAGGTCTAAAGGCCTTTAGAGATATAGTAGAGGCTGTAGAAGCCTAAATTATGGTTAGAGTCCCGCATGAGAGGTCATGCGGGTCTTTTTATTTTTACTACTGCCCGATAAGGGCATTTTTTATTTAAACAAAACAGAAATACATGCTACAAGACATTATAGACAACCTCCAAGTATATTATCACGATATCGTGACACTGCTTCCCAAATTATTATTAGCCATTATCGTATCTACTATACTGTATACTGTAATGAAGTGGGTGAAAAGAAAGATCATAAAATTTCTAAGAGGTAGAGCTGATGATAAGCTACTTATTTCGTTTGTCAATAGTATTACAAATATTATTGTCGGTATAATCGTATTGTTGGTATTCTTGAGTATAGTAGGCTTGGGGAATGTGGCAGGATCGATACTAGGGGCAGCAGGTATCTCAGCATTTGTCATAGGATTTGCGCTTAAAGATATTGGTGAAAACTTCTTAGCTGGAATCATCATGGCATTTGATCGTCCTTTTAGATTAGGAGATACAGTGATGACAAATGGCGTAGAAGGCACCATCACACAAATGAGCTTGAGAGATACTCATATCAAAACTTTTGATGGCAAGGACGTATATGTACCCAATGGTCAAATCATTAAAAATCCCTTATACAACTATACTATAGATGGTTTTATGCGAGGGAGCTTTTCTGTCGGTGTAGATTATGGAGAAGATATTGAACTTGTACGTAGCATTATTCTCAATACCATAAAGACTATACCTGGGGTGCTAAAAGAACATAAACTGCCACGTACTCATGTCAAAAATCTGAATACTAGTACCATTGATATTGAAGTCCACTACTGGATTGATACTTTTGATAAAAAGCACTCTAGCTTAGAAATAAAATCTTTAGCCCAAGCATCGGTCATCAAAGCATTGGCTCAAAAAGAAGTTGGTATGCCTGCTGATATTGTAGAGATCAAAAACTATGATGAGAAAGTAAAATTAGAACAAATAGCAAAAGCCTAAACACCCACTTAATAAATACAAGTTGCATTCTATACTATAGTTTGCAACTTTTTTTTTGCCTCAAAAGAAGCCTTATTTCAAAGCAACAGTCTTGATGTGAAAAATCAGAGAGGATAGCATGTATATAAATAATGCTAAATCTTGGATAGGATGAAGTTAATATAAACAGAGATTTGATATTCATAACTAAACTTTGAACATCCATATTCCTGATACTAATCGAACTGTAACGTGACATTTGGTATGGAATATGAAACAGATTTAGGACCAATACATAGAAGCAAATGAAGGCGAAAAATACATGACAAACAGTAGAGGTGGCACTTCTATAGCCATTAAGATTCAAAAAAACAGATGTTGTATTAGTCCTATGAAGGCAAGCTCCATTTATTAGTTCAAATAATACTATCACCAGGTCAGTGAGAAGTAAATAGGTAAATGGTCAGACCCTGTTTTTCTCAACACTTTCAATTTTTTAAGTTTAAACTGACTACTGCAAAAAACATGATCTAGTGGAATCCTAAATGGTGACCACGCCGGAAAGGTTGCAAAAAAACCTCTTCCCTGACGAGGATCTTTTAATCCCGATATAGTCTTAAAAACATGACTTGTTTTACTCCAAGCCACATCGTTGAGATCACCTATCAAAATAGCTTTTTCAAACGCTGGCAAATTATCTATGCTATATGCTGCCGACAATAATTCTAAATCTTTCGGCTTCGTAGAGGTTTCATGACCAATCATAGGTGGCTCAGGATGAACTCCAAAAATATGTATTCGCTGTTGATTAATATTGATAGCAGTATGAATAGAAGGTATATAATTCTTTATTCGATGCTCAATTTTGGCATACTCATACTTATACCTACTCATCATGATCATACCATATGTATTATCTCTCAACTCCTTAATAAAATAAGGGTAGCTATCTCTAAGTTTATCAAGATGCTTACCCCATTCAATATTAGTTTCTACAAGAAGGACAATATCTGCTTTAGATTCCCTGATTAGGTCAATCATATCATCATATTTATCATTCTCTTGGTATACATTATGTACGAGACAGCTTATCTCCTGCTGATCATCCTCATCTGATTGATAGATTGTCTTTTTGGCCCATGGCATAAAGGCTGCAATACTTTTATAACATATTCCTATGCTATACATGTTAGCAGCAATGAGCAGTGTCTTAATCCATCCAAACGGAAGTAGAAAAACAACCAGGATCAAAATAAAACCTGAGGTAAATAAATAGGGTATCCGCAAATTGATCTGTGATCTCCACAACCAATAGGAGCTATTAAATTTAGGTACAATAGTTAGCACCAAAACTACTAGGGTCGCTATAGACAGAACGACGAGCATTATGCAAATGAAATAGTATAATTTTCATCATCAGAGGTTTCATACTTCTCTCCCGAGATGAGTGCTTTACCTATCTTCAACAATTGAGGTATTTTATGAGAGGTCGAATCCCAGATTTCTACTTCTTTTATACTGCACTTGACTAATACTAAGGATTCGGATTCTGGACCATCTGGAAACCAAGCTCTAACAAAAGGATTGAAAAACTTTTCTTTTTTGGCTAAGCTATAGTCCAACTCGCTGATCGCCTTTATGGTGAGAAATGTATTTTCTTCTGGCTTTGATATAGTAAGAAGTACGTCTTGCTCTTTCCTAAGCTCAGATACTTTATCTGAGGATAAGTCAGTAAAAAACCAAATGGCATTTTGTTCAAAACTTGCCTTCGCCATCGGTCTTGCCGACATAATATTCTTATCGCTAAGTGTGACCATCATACAAGTTTGTGATTCTTGTATTACCTCTTTTATACGTGCAATTTGCTCTGCTCTCTTCATGATATTATTGTTTTGTTGTGTATCCATCTTATCCCTAATCGAAATAATTGTTCGATACCAGTACATAAATATTTTATACTATCACATCGAACAGTTAGCCGATTATCCGAGTACTGTAAATGTATTGATTAATAAAACCACATATAATATGAAAACCCTATTTCAAAGCTTACTATTACTAATTGCAACAACTTTTACCATAAATGCACAGACGCTGGTACATCATGATGCGATGCTCAGCGTAGACGGCGAAATGGTACATACAGTAGAAATAAAACTGGACCCTCAGAAAGAAACAGTGAAAGATAACTTCGCCGAATGGATTGAAGATAATTACAGTGTCGATTTAGATGATCGCAAATGGTTATTTTTTGATAAAGAGTATTTATCTGCAGAAGGAGTTGTCGTGCCAAAGATTTCAAATCGGAAAATTGATCTTAAAGCCAAGGTAACGGATACAGATAATGGTATTACTACCATGAATGTTTTTGCCTCATTTGGTTATAACAACTGGATCACCGATCGAGATCACCCTAGCGAATTTGCAGCCTTGAGAGATATAGTATATGAATTTGTGGAGGAGTATCTCCCAGAATACTATGTAGATCAAATAGAAGACCAAAAGGATAAAGTAGAAGACCTTACCGATACTAGAACTGACTTTCAAGATGATCTTGTAGAAAATAAGAAGAAAATCGAGGAGCTGATGGAGGAGAACAAAGAATTATCTCTGAAGCTAAAAGAAAATCAGAGAAAGATCAATTTGGCTAAATACAGTCTGAAGACTAAAAATGATGCCTATAAAGAAATCATGGATCGTACCTCTGACCTTAAATAATTTAGATAGTCTAGCTGGCTTGTGAGCCAAAAACTCACGAGCCAGCCTTATCCCAAAAGTCAAGCTTTACATTCATTAAAAATAACTCTAACCACATGGAAACCATAAACGATCAAATAGACAACTCTTACGGAAATCTTGTTGATAAATTAACAGATTGGCTCAATGAAGCCATCCTCCAACTCCCTAATATATTGATTGCCCTTACTGTTGCAGTGATCGGTTTCTTTATCAGTAAATATATCAGCAGCTTCGCAAAAAAGACCGCGTCAAGATTTACTAACAATAAAACGGTAATTAACCTGATTGCCAATCTCGCAGCAGTACTATTCGGAGTATTTGTACTATTCGCAGTGCTCAGTATAATGAATCTCGGAGAGACAATCAATAAAATATTAGCCACTGCAGGTGTATTAGGTTTGGCAGTAGGTCTGGCACTTCAAGACCCCATGAATAATCTCTTTTCTGGTGTATTTATGTCCGTGAGAGACTTATACCAGATCGGAGATCTAGTAGAGACAAATGGATTTTTTGGTACTATTAAAAATATTGATTTGAGGGTTACTAAATTAAAATTACCAACGGGTCAAGAAGTCATTATACCAAATAAAGATGTAATACAAAGCCCTCTTAAAAACTTTACTTCTTCTGGAGAAAGAAGAATAGATCTAGAATGTGGCGTAAGCTACGGTGATGATCTTGAGAAAGTGAGAGAAGTAGCTGAAAAGGCCATTTCTGCTTTATCATCTAGAATCGAAGATCAACCGGTAGATCTTGTATATACCTCTTTTGGCGATAGTTCGATCAATTTTACCATTAGATTTTGGATTACTACCAACGGTCAGAGAGATTATCTCATCGAACGATCAAAGGCCATTGTAAAACTCAAGCAGGCATTTGATCAAGAAGATATTATGATTCCATTCCCAATAAGAACACTAGACTTTGGTATCAGAGGTGGAGACTCTTTGAAATCCATGATTCCCAAACAATATAAGACCTCACAAGTAGATTCTTCACAGAACTAAGATTAAGGTCAGCACTTACTCACATTAAAAAAATATAAAATAATGAAAGCATTCGCAATAAATTCAACTACCGTCATACCAAGACTTAAAATAATACTCGAGCAAGACCTAGAAACACTAGCACAACTTGAAAAGCAGGATAATAAATTCAATAAATTTATCAAGAGCCTCATGTCTGCTAAAAGAAAGATGATATCTATGTTGCCTGGTAATATGAATGGTATGGAGCAAGTGCCCAGCACAGGCACAGCCGTATCATTGAAAAAATACAACAACGATATCGAAACGATGAATAAAGACGAAGTTGCCTTAACTAAAATCATCTATCAGACGGAGATCAGTCAATTTGACTTTGTCAAAAAAGCACAAGGCGAAATGGGTCTTCCTGTAGGACTCCAGAATATCCTTGGAGATATTGCCAATATGTATCAAAGCGTGATAGACCAACTCAAAAGAGCAAAAAATACACATTACAATCCCATAATAGCAAAAGCTTAGAACGTAAATGTTCTAAGCTTTTTTTGCATTAACCATGATGCTATAAAAAAATACATTACGATATTTTTGTGGAGCCTACAGGAATCGAATTCCGATTGCGAAGCATCGCATTCGAGAATATATACCTGCGACCTCTTGATCCCGAATTTATAAATTCGTGGACTCACGAATTTTTTCTAAAAATTCAGAGCTGCCTTCAGAAAATCTTCCATTTCGACTCATATATTCTAGAACCCTCTTCCTGGATTTTAGATTTTTAAGTTTTCTTTCTCGTACAAACGATTCTGATTTCGTCACATGCTCCTCGCTCCACAATAAAATCCATGGTAAGTAAGGCTTAGTGGACTTTACATGCCCTCCGTTATGGCGTTGTAATCTTGCGTCTATATCGTTTGTACATCCTATGTAAAAGCGAAGATGTTTAATTGAACAAAGTACATAAGTATGAGCCATAACAACCTTAATTTTTAAAAACTCGATATCAAAAGATATCCTTATTCTATTCGTGGAGCCTACAGGAATCGAACCTGCGACCTTTTGACTGCCAGTCAAACGCTCTAGCCAACTGAGCTAAGGCCCCATTGAATAGGTCTTTTTAAGACCGAAATATTTTCCCGAAATATTTTCTGTCAAATATAGAAATTCGATATGATTCTATACTCATCCTACTTGTACATCTTTCCAGATTAATTACACAAAACAAAACTTCAAATTGTGAAACAAATCGTTCATCCTAAAATTTAAAAATTGATATATTGTGTAAAGTAAATTCCGGTAACATGCGCAGCTCTACTCTTTTTCTTCTCATCTTAAGTTTACATTCCTACGTATTTGGTCAAACGGAGATTACCTTGTCGATCCAGCATACTCAGGGTACTGAAGCCTTCGAGCTGGGAAAAACCTCAACAAATAACCTGAATCATCAGTATAAAACAGATAGGTTGGAATATTACATTTCTGAAATTTCATTGATACATGACAATGGTACAGAAACTCAAATTGAAGATCTCTATCTACTCGTTGATGCTTCAGAAACCACGAGTGTAAGTCTTGGAAATTTCGATGTTACAAACCTCGAAAAAGTAAAATTTCATGTAGGGGTAGATTCCATCAATAACCATGGCGACCCAACATTATATCACGGCACTCATCCACTTTCACCTCAGGCACCTTCTATGCATTGGGGATGGACAGCGGGTTATAGATTCGTCGCATATGAGGGTTACAGTGGTACCAATTTAAATCAGCAATTCCAGATACATAGCTTAGGAGATATAAATTATTTCACTACTGTTGTGGATACTGAGGTCAGTGCATCTAACGGTACTTTGGACATCATTTTAGACGCTGATTATAGCAAAGCTCTTCAGGATATTGCAATGAATTCTGGGCTCATCGTCCACAGTGATAATTTGCAAGCTAGACAACTATTAGAAAATTTTAGAGATCATGTGTTTTCTAATTCTACTTTAACCAATACCATTGACCAAATAAACGACCAGATAGAATTGGAAATTTTTCCAAATCCTACTCATGATTTTATTACCGTCAAAATAGATACTGAAAAAATTCAATTAGAGCAACCAATACTAAGAATTGTCGCATCTAATGGAACAATTCTTCATGAAACAAAGTATAATAGCGAATTCAAAACAATAGATTTTACATCGGTTTCCTCCGGAAATTATATTCTACAGTTAATTTCAAATAGAGATATCATAAGCTCTCGACCAGTCATTGTCCATTGAGAACTTTAACCCTATTTATCATATTGTCCGTTTATCTATTGTCATGTGAAAAGGGAACTTCAATTAAACCTGACAATGAACCAGAATTAATGGTGATACCAATGGGATTCTCTTCTATCGAATTCCCAGAAGGTAATAAATATAGCAATGAGAGGTGGCTTCTTGGCAAAAAACTGTTTTATGATCCCATCATGTCTCGCGATTATTCGGTAAGCTGTGGTTCTTGTCATAAACAAGAGTTTGCCTTTGGAGACCATATCGATTTTAGTAGAGGTACTGAAGGTAGATCTGGTACTCGGAATACTCCAAGTATCGTCAATATTGCATATCACCCTTACTTTACTAGAGAAGGCGGCGTACCTACACTCGAAATGCATGCACTCGTACCCATACAAGAGCATGATGAGTTTGATTTCAACATACTCCATATCGCAGACCGAATGTCTAATGATGACCAATACGTTACGCTCTCTTTAGAAGCGTACGATCGACCGCCTGATCCTTTTGTCATAACGAGAGCACTTGCTTGCTTTCAGCGTAGCCTGATTTCAGGTAATTCTAGCTATGATCGATATTTATATAATGGTGAAGAACTTTCAGAAGAAGCAAAATTAGGAGAAGAGTTATTTTTTAGCGAACGGACGCAATGTAGTGTTTGCCATGATGGATTTAACTTTACCGACTATAGTTTTCAAAATACAGGGCTGTATGAAGAATATTTAGACAATGGAAGATTTCGCTTAACGGGTAAAGAAGAGGACCTCGCAAAATTTAAAGTACCAAGCTTGAGGAATATTGAACTTACTGCTCCTTATATGCATGATGGCTCTTTAAAAACATTAGATGAGGTTTTGGAGCATTATAATTCAGGTGGCCATGATCATCCGAATAAGAGTAATTTGATGCAGCCATTGGCACTCAATGCTCAAGAAATTGATGCATTAAAAGCGTTCTTAAAGAGCTTAACCGATCATTCGTTCATAAATAATGAAATTTTCTTACCAGATTAGCAATATGAAGTACTTCAGAATAAAAAATATATTAATCTTAAGTGCCGGATTCATCTACTTAGTTTCTTGTTCGAAAGAAACTTCAGAATCAATAGCCACATACGATAATACTCCTTATAGCCTAGAAATAGGTCATTTCCCCGAGCCTAATTTACCCAGTGATAATCTACTTACCATTGAAGGTGTCAAACTAGGACGTATGTTATTTTATGAAAAAATGCTGAGTAAGGATAATTCGCAGTCCTGTGCATCTTGTCATGACCAAAACAATGCCTTTACTGATACTACTAGATTTTCAATCGGCGTAGAAGAGTTGCCAGGACATCGTCAGGCCATGTCTGTTTTCAATATGGCATGGAATAGTAATGCATTTTTCTGGGATGGCCGATCTGAGCAACTTCGGGATCAAGCACTACTGCCGATTCAAGACCCTTTAGAAATGGACGAAACGCTTGAAAATGTAATCGATAAACTTTCGAGTCAAGGCTTGTATAGAGATCAATTTATAAGAGCTTTCGATACGGAAGTCATCAATGCAGAGTATATAGCTCTTGCCTTAGAGCAGTTTATGTTAAGTATAGTAAGTACTGATAGTAAATTTGATCAGTATAAAACTGGCAGTATTGAACTTACGGAAAGTGAAGAACGTGGACGTATTTTATTCGAAACAGAGTACAATCCGTTTTTTCCAGAACTATCTGGTGCGGACTGTGCCCATTGTCATGGAGGCATTAATTTTGAGAATGACCGATATATGAACAACGGTATGGATACTGATGAGCAATTTGTCGATTTTGGTCGAGAAGAAGCTACCAACTTTACATCGGATCGAGCGAAGTTTAAAGTACCCACATTACGCAATATTGCGCTTACAGCCCCATACATGCATGACGGTCGTTTCCAAACCTTAGAAGAAGTTATTGATCATTATAATGAGCATATTGTGCTCTCTAGTACTATTGATCCAGCTTTGATACAAGTGGCTGATAATGGAGGACTCCAATTAACTGAGCAGGATAAAATCGACCTTATCAATTTTATGAAAACTCTTACAGACGTAACCTTTTTACAAAATCCAGCCTATTCTAATCCATTTTAATCGTTAAACATCATTTAAAATAGTGCAAACCGAACTATATTGATAATATATTTGTATCACTTATAGAATGCATACTAAAAGTACATATCGACTCATCAGCCTTGTTATGGCTTTCTTGATACTATTCAGCAGCTCTGGATTGACGATGGATATGCACTTTTGCCAAGGACATCTCAAACGAATTAATTTATTTGGGAAAGCTAAAACTTGTGCTGAGGTAGTAAAGTCTTGTTGCCATGCGAAAGCTTTAAAAACAACTTGTGCCATTAATGATGATCACGAGGGCTGCTGCAACAACTCCGAAGTGCTACTCGATATGGACATCGAGTCTACAGCTATTGTTTCCCCGGATATAAGCAATGACAACATCATATGGCTTAAAGCCTATGTTTCTATATTTTTTAAAATAATCTTCAGAAGTGGTTATGACACCTACACTGATTACGCTTACCTTCCACCTCCAGATCTGAAACAAAATACTGTTGTGTTGTTTCAGAATTTCCGCTTATAGTCTTTCATATTTCCAGATCGATACTTTAGGAGCTTGACCTTAGTCTCCTACTCATTATCCAATTACTAATATGAAATATGAAAAATATATATCTGTTGATGTTACTCGTACTAGGAGGGATCAACATACAAAAAGGTTCAGCACAGGGACCACCAATTACAGCTGATAAGCCTGTCATGCTCGGTGAAGGTACTAAGTTGGTCAAAAGCTTGACCGAGATTAGAAATACTGAACGAGGAACTTTCACTTCAGTACCTCTTATGGTTCATTATCTACCGAGTTCTAATAGCTTGATAGGAGTACATATACCTTATGTCAACTATAGTTTTGATCAACTCAATGAAAGTGGCTCTACGATTGGCGACATCTCTATTTTGGGCAAATACCAGTTTTATCGTAAAGATCAGATGGGT
>JAHDGW010000068.1 GCA_020631635.1 Saprospiraceae bacterium | reverse complement strand
CAGTGTGGGTAAGCCGTTTTTAAAATCAAATTTTTGATGATGGATGATCAAAGGGTAACTCGATAAACTCCTGGAAATACTTGTTTCATAGCTAGTCTGACGTAAGGATCCATACCATAGTTATCATCGATATGGAGAAATCCGCCCAACAAAAGATATTTTCGTAAATTTTCGGCTTCTTGGTCAGAGAATACTACATTCCCATGACCTGTCATATGTAGGAATGGAAACTTAAACAGCTCAACACTAGCTATATCAACGGTTGAATATTCTGTATCTAGATTGGTGTCTAAGGTTTGATTACAAAAAGCAGCTAAATTATTGAGCGCCGTAGGATTACTATACCAATCGCCGCCTCCACCATATTTTAATACCGCCAATTGCAATTTGGCCTGAGCATACCCAGACGTAATCGTAAAAGTCGCAACCATGCAAACAAAAATAAACTTGCAGATATATTTCATATAAATTACTTGTAACACTCAAAAGTACGACCATTCGATAATATTATATCGAGACGCCTATATATTTCACAAACAAATAACTTCTTTCCGCATATTAATTTTAATTTTAATATAAATCTTTCTACACCAAAAAAAGCTTTAATCGGTATGCACCAATTTGTAGTACTATTCACCCTTTGCTTTCTTTTCCAACTTCAAGATATCAAGACCCAAGATCAGGAGTACATCTTTGAGTTGGATCAAGTATCTATCCAATCGCAATTACAAAATGCGCCACTGCTCGGTAGTGATAATTATGCAAAAAAAATCATCCCTGTTGAGCTTCCTGCCCCAGATGGTCAGTGGTATACCTATCAAATCGTAGAAGCTCCTATGATGGAAAAAGAACTAAGAGATAAATACCCAACAATCAAAAGCTACATCATACAATGTCTAGAAAATAGTGCTATGAGTGGTACATTATCTAAAGGAATATATGGTGACTTGCAAGCAACTATTTTAGCCCCAGAAGGTGTAAATCACGTAGAAATAGTAGATAAGAAACAAGGAACATATAGGAGTTTCTATTCTGATGGTGACATACTTCATAACGAAAACGATGTATTTCGGATTGATGAAAAATATACTCATATGCATCAAGAGGGAAAGGAAAAACATACCCATAATGATGCTATGAAGCGTATGACTCCTTATAGTATAGGCTCACAACTACGTACATTTAGAATGCACGTCATCACCGATGGAGAATACTCGGTTGCTGTTGACGGCCCCAGTCCTACAGAGGGAGGAGTTATTTCTGCAATCAATACTGCGCTTACTGGTATGAATGCATTTTATATAAGAGGGCTAGCCATGTCTCTGACTCTGACAAGTAATACGACCGTAGCAAGCGGATCTATACATTTAGACCCTACCACCGACCCGTTCACTGATGGTTCTGGAAGTAATTTAATTCATGAATCTGCATGGCAACATGAGGTTTTGGATGCTAACGGCGGAGCCGGTGCCACGGTACCTTATGCCACTTATGACGTAGGGCATTTATTTTCTGGTAGAGGCGCTGGCGGAGCAGCGTATCTAGGCGTGGTATGTTTAGATTTTGAGTTTCCTTTATCTGCTGGCGGTGGCATTCCGAGCGGAGCAATGGGCGTATATAAAGGTGGTGGTGGATCAGGCATTATGAATGGAGGAGGATTTTCTGGTCCTCAAGGCGCCGGATGGATAGGGCTATTAGCACATGAATTTACACATCAATTTAAAGCAGATCACTCTTGGACTGGAGATGAAGGATTTTGCAGTGCCAGCCAATGGAGCACAGGAGGAATTACCTCATACGAACCCGGAAGTGGATCTACTATAGTGGCATATAGCGGTTTATGTGGAAATCAGAATATACCTAATGCAGGAAACACCGGCTACTATCATACTGCGAACATTAAAGAGGTCAATGATTATATAGCAGCTATAAATTGTGCTAACAATACGTCCTCCGGTAATGATATACCGAGTGTAAATGCCAACCCATGTGCAGGCAATGTCAATATTCCGAAAGCTACACCTTTTGAAATCACAGGATCGGCTAGTGATGTGATGAATAGCGGATTGACCTACTGCTGGGAACAATTTGACCTAGCTCCTGCTCAAAATGCACCATGGAATGCTCCCGGCACAACGACAGATCCATTAGTAAGGAGTTATTTCCCTTCCAGTAGCCCAACTAGACAAATACCCGCAAATAATATCTTACTCAATAATCAATACAATACAACTGGGATGACGGCAGCACAGATAGAGGCTATCTGGCAGGGAGAGCTGCTATCAGATGTAGCGAGAAATATCACTATGCGTCTCACCGTACGTGACAACCATCCTATCGCTGGGGGCGTAGAGTATGCTGACTTAGAGCTCAATGTGACGAATGATGGCCCATTTCTAGTATCTAGTCCAAATGGTGGCGAAACGGTATCAAGTGTATCTCCTAATAGTATCACTTGGGACCCCGCAGGAACCAATGCTGGTGCAATCAATTGTCAAAATGTAAATATACTACTATCCACCGACGGAGGGCTGACTTTCCCTACGACTCTCGTAAGCGGTACTGATAATGACGGAAGCGAGTCGATCACCTTCCCATCTATCATGACTAGTAATGCCCGTATCAAAATAGAATGTGCCACAAGTACATGTATCAAGTTTTTTGATATCTCTAACGATGAATTTACGATAGCTCCCATAGTACCCGTGGAGCTTACGGATATCAATGCAAAAGCACTGAAAAACTCAATCATCATAAACTGGTCTACTGCATCTGAAATCAATAATGATGGTTTTGCAATACAACGATCCGAAAGTTTAGAAGATTCAGAGTTCACAGACATAGCATTTGTGAATGGAAACGGTAATTCTACTACTATCCATGATTATCAATTTGAGGATCAAAACGTCAACCAAAATGTGAGCTACTATTATAGATTGAAACAAATTGATTTTGATGGAAAATATGAGTATTCTCCGATCGTAAGCGCTAGACTGATAATGGATGAAAAACTTGACCTGCGTATAAGCCCTATCCCAGCAAAAGATCGATTGTATGTATCGCTCACAGGAGCAGAAGATATTTTATACTTTGAGATTATCAATACACAGGGTCAGCAAATGAAAAATTTTGCACTAGATAGTCAGAATCAATTTTCATCAACCATAGATATTCAAGACCTAAATCCCGGAATATATTATGTCAGAACGATGAACAATGACCAGGTATCGACAACCAAAATTATAATAGAGTAATCATCACAATATAGCATTGAGGACAGAAGCCACGTAAACCCCCGCAGTTTCTGTCCTTAAACGGCTTTTACCTAGGTGACATCTTTTAAAACCTAATGACTCCGACCTCATCACTTCATCAGGGTGAAATCCCCCTTCTGGACCAATACAAATACTCATATTCTTTCCGCTATTTTGCACATTAATAATATGCGGTGAGGCTTGATCATCAGAAATGTAAGCGATCATTTTATCAGTAGATGTACAATGTTCGATATAATCAGAAAAAGAAATCAACTCTGATATCACCGGTATATGAAACTGCTTGCTCTGCTTCGCGGCAGAGACCAATATTCTCTCACATCTATCACGTCTTATTTTCTTTCGTTCGCTATATCTAGTCAATAGTGGCACAAAGGAGTGAACCCCTATCTCGGTTGCTTTTTCTAAAAACCACTCATATCGAGCCATATTTTTAGTAGGTGCTATAGCTATCTCTAGCTGCAATGGAGATTTGGGATGTACCTCTGTATTTAAAATTTCTAGCTCGGCATATTTCTTTTTGATCTCTACTATCTGAGATTCATAAACATTACCGAGGCCATCCATGACATGGATGATGTCACCGACACGTTTGCGTAGAGTCTTTGATAGATGTATAAGCTCATCTTCTCTTATCATGATTTTATGATCAAAAATCTCTCGACTGTAGAAATATTGCATGTAGCAAAGCTACAAAACAGCAAATAGATCACAGCTATTGCGGCTAATGACTCTAATGTGTTACATTTGCATTTTCAAAAAATAAGCGCTAGGCATCGGAAAAAATGCAGAGTGTCTAATCGATAAAAACCCTATGGGCACCTTAATCACTATCGCTCAAGTCATACTGAGCTTATCCATACTAGTAACACTGCATGAATGCGGTCACTTTTTTCCAGCAAAATGGTTTAAAACCAAAGTGGAGAAGTTCTATCTATTCTTTAATCCATGGTTTGAATTATTCAAATTTCAAAAAGGAGAAACGGAATATGGTATCGGTTGGCTACCTCTTGGAGGATATGTCAAGATAGCTGGTATGATCGACGAGAGCTTTGATAAAGAGCAGATGGAAGGACCACCTCAACCCTGGGAATTTAGATCCAAGCCGGCATGGCAGCGACTGATCATTATGATAGGTGGTGTCACCGTCAATTTTATTTTGGGATTTTTCCTTTTTATCATGATCACATGGGTGTGGGGAGAATCTTATACTCCAACGCAAAATGTAAGTAACGGTATTGTGGTAGATAGTATGGGCTATGAAATTGGACTTCGGGATGGTGATAAGATCTTGAAATTAGGCGAGAATAGCTTTGATAGATTCAATCCAGGAGCCGTCAAAAGAGAAATTATTGTAAATGGTATCAACACCATCATAGTAGAGCGAAATGGTTCTCAAGTGAAAGTGCCTGTGGATATATCTCTAGCCAAAACACTGACCAGTACGGCTAAAGGTGCTAGCCTATTCACCGCAAGATATAGCAATGAACTAGGAGCGGTACGAGCAGATTCTCTAGGCGCTCAGGTAGGTCTGCAAGTAGGAGATCGATTGCTCAGTATCAATGGCAAACCCACCCCTTATTTCGAAGATTTCAGAAAAGATTTCATGGCTAACAGGGGTACAAGAATAAACTTTGAGGTACTTCGTAATGGTAGCGACACTATAGCGCTATCTGTAAATCCCAATAAAAACCAAACCCTAAATATCAATCCTATATTCCCAGAATCAAAAGTAGATTACTTTAGCCTTGGAGAATCCATCCCGAAAGGTCTAAGCAATGGGTGGAATGCGCTCGCAGATCAAGGCAAAGCATTTGGTAGAATGTTTAAGGGTGAAATATCAGCTAAAGATAATCTAGGGTCTATCATTACGATCGGTAAAGAGTTTGGAACCACATGGGATTGGAGAAGGTTTTGGTCGCTTACCGCTATGCTGTCTCTTATACTTGCGGTGATCAATCTACTGCCCATACCTGCCTTAGATGGCGGTCATGTGATATTTTTACTTTTTGAGTGGATCACGGGTATCAAACCGAGCGATAAAGTAATAGAATATTCCACATTAGTAGGATTTTTCTTATTGATGGGACTCATGATATTTGCGCTAGGGCTTGATATTTCAAGATTATTCTAATGGATAACTATTTTGATTTTTTCGGTCTTGAGATCACCTTTGGCATTGATAAAGCAACGCTTAAAAAGCAATACTTTGCCAATACCAAAGCCTATCACCCTGATCGCTATATCAATGCCTCTCCGCAGGAGCAGCTTGCCGTACTTCAGAAATCAACTTTGAATAATACGGCTTACAAAACGCTCAAAGATGATCAAAAGAGATTGGCTTATATCCTTACATATTTTGGTAAATTAGGCGAAGGTACTTCACCACAAATTCCTCAGCAATTCCTCATGGAGATGATGGATATCAATGAGGAGGTCATGGAACTACGGATGGATTATGATCGTGACAAGTATAACCAAATCAAAGAGGAGGCAGAAAAAATCATAGCTGCGCTTCAAGACAATGCCAAAGAAATATTAGATAGTGATGAACCTATTTCAGCCGAAGACCCTCGTCTCGATCAGGCATTAGCTTATTATTTGAAAAGCAAATACATCCGCAGATTACAAGAAAACTTGGATAAAATAGAAAGCTAATTTTTTCCTTTTGAATAGAGGATTTAATCTATTTATTTACTTTACATTTGTGCCAGTAAGGCAAATAGCGATTTGCTTTTTTGATGAATAGCGATATGTTGGTTCTGAGAACCATCGGAAGGTAGACACATCTTTTTGACATACGCCGATGTGGTGGAATTGGTAGACACGTTGGATTCAAAATCCAATGTCAGCAATGACGTGAGGGTTCGAGTCCCTCCATCGGTACCATAAAAAAAGCCTTTGTAAAATTTTACAAAGGCTTTTTTTATTATATCTAGTTGATTGTACTCTTACCACCATACCGCATATATTGCTGCCAGTAATCCAAAGACTGCTACGGCAGCAGATTTGAACAATATCGAAGTTTCAAATAATGCCTTTTCTAATTCTATAGCCTTCTCATCATCACCTTGATTAGTCATCATAGATATGGCGATCATGATGACAGAAAGTATCACAAAGCTTACCCCCATTTTATTGATGAATGGTAAGGTACTTTCTGGGAAAGCTACATCTATACCCAAACTCAAGGGTAGTGATATCAACACAACAGCCATCGCTGCTTTCGCAGAAGCTCTTTTCCAAAACATACCAAATAAGAAAATCACCAAAATACCGGGACTGAAATATCCTGTATACTTCTGTATAAACGAAAATGCACTTCCCAGCTCTTTGAATTGAGGTGCAATACATACCCCTATCAACAATGCAGTGGCTGCAGTAATTTTACCAATCGTCACGAGTTGCTTTTCAGATTTTCCTTGACCAAAAAATGGTTTGTACAAATCCATGGTAAAGATCGTAGAAGCACTGTTGACCATCGAACTGATACTCGATCCTACGGCAGCTATCACAGCCGCAAAACATAGCCCTTTAAATCCCGCTCCGACAAACTCATTGAGTACCCAAGCGTATACTTGATCTCCTTTTTCTACATCTGCTTTCATGGCAAATGCCACGATGCCCGGCAATACAACGATGAGGGGAAGTAAGATTTTCATAATTGCTGCGAAAGCTATTCCCTTACGGGCTTCGCTTAGAGACTTAGCGGCTAAAGCACGTTGTATAATATATTGATTCATACCCCAATAATAGACATTGGCTATCCACATACCTCCGATGAGTACTCCGAGGCCTGGGAGTTTTTCCCATACATCCTGTGTCGCTCCCTTATCATCTACATAGGTGAGCTCTCCTTTGAAGACTATCATATTGAATTTATCAGAAAACTGATCCGTTAATTTTCCTAAACCCGCTATTGCACCATCAGCACCTCCAAAAGCGTCTAGCGCTAAGTAGGTCGTAAATAATCCTCCAATCACGAGAAATACAACTTGGATTAAATCTGTCCATACTACCGTCTTGAGTCCACCAAAAATAGAAAAGGTCGCAGAATACAAGGCTAAGCCTAGTACACCTACCCACATATTGATACCAAGTGTAGCTTCCAATGTCAGTGCCCCAAGATAAAGTACCGAGGTAATATTAACGAACACAAAGATGAGCAACCAAAATATAGCTAGCCCCGTACGTACGTTACTATCAAAGCGTTGCTCTATGAATTGAGGCATCGTATAGATGCCTTTTTTAAGAAATACAGGTATCAGAAACCATGCAACTATGATCAAGGTGGCAGCCGCCATAAACTCGTAGGAGGCTATCGCCATACCAAAACGAAAAGCGTCACCTGACATACCAATGAATTGCTCAGCCGATATATTACTGGCGATCAATGATCCACCGATAATCCACCAAGGCAGTGATTTACCAGCTAAGAAATAGCTCTCTGTCGTCTCTCCTCCTTTACTTTTACGTGTAGAAATAAATACGGCGATACCAATGACAACGCATAAATACCCTATAAAACTGATGTAATCTAAAGTTGAAAATCCCATAATGCATGATTAGTTAGTAACGCTATATTACTAAAAATACATCATAGCAAGGTACTTAAAGGTCATATTACACGAAGTAATAAATCAGCTAGCTTAGATCTTTACAAACTTGACTATTGGCGCATCTCCCCCTTGAATAAAATAAATACCTGACTCCAAGTCTTGTATATCATGCTTTTCATTACTATCAAAAGACCTGATGATCTGCCCTTGCATATTGATGATATTAAATGCCTCAATAGATGGGGTACCTGACTGCACCTCTATGTATACATCTGCGGGATTTGGTGCTATGACCAAGGGGTCAGTCTTTATATCGGCAGTCGATGTTGAACTAGGTAATTGATATGGAGCGAAAAAATTCCAGATCTCTTCGGAGGCACTAAAATCTCGATTAGTTACGCCGATATCAATGGCCGCACCAGGCCAAGTATGGGCACCATCTTGTATTTTATAAAAAGCCACCGATGCATCATCAGCACAATCTGAATAGTCTATACGTATTGCAGTACTTCCATCATTAGGATTGATATCATCTATAATAGTGGTATCACCAGCGGCACTACAGGCATTTTCATCTACCCAAAATCCTACAACATCCTCTATGGGGGCGCTTATAAATGGAGTACCATTGTAAAAAACCGTGGCGTCATCTGTACCATGTATCTGCATGACAGGGACATTACGTGATGGCTCGCAGCTGGTGATATTGGCAGGCAACATAGCCCCTGTGACGGAAGCAATCGCTGCGATTTTATCAGATAATTCGCAAGCGAGCCGGTAGCTAAAAAAACCTCCATTAGACATACCGCATGAATATACCTTAGCTTGGTTTATACTGTAATTCTCTGATATTTGATCTATCATTGCCTCCACAAAACCTACATCGTCACTATCCGAATTGATACTCCAACCCACATTCCAGGCATTATCAATGCCTTCGGGATAGCAAACCGCAAAGTACTCAGCATCGGAAATAAAGTTCATCCCCGAGTAGAATTCTTGTTGAACTGCATTAGAACCAAATCCATGAAAATTAAATACCAAGGGAATTACATCGCCCTCCACGTAATCTGTAGGGAGATGTAGGAGATATGATCTTTCTACTCCATCTACATTGATCGTATATCTATCTGATTGTGCAGTAAGCATAACTGCAGCAAAAAGGCTAAAAAATAAGACAAAAGGCTTTTTCATATTCAAAAATTCAATCTATTTGCACTCCATAAGTCTAACGCCTATCTACCCTAGATTGTTGATCAGTCATTCATGATAGACCATAGCCTATCTTTTAACTCCATAATTCCTTCTTGGCTGACTGATGAAATAAACATGTATGGGATATCAATATCAAGTTCGGCAACTAGCATCTCTTTAAGCTCTTCATCAATTAGATCTGCCTTGGTGATCGCCAAAAACTTTGGCTTAAACATGAGCTCTTTATTAAATTGCTCTAACTCATTGAGCAAAATCGCATACTCCTTATTAATGTCTTCAGTATCGGCAGGAATCATGAAAAGTAAGACCGCATTACGTTCTATATGCCTTAAAAACCTAAAGCCTAAGCCTTTGCCCTCATGTGCTTTTTCTATTATACCCGGAATATCTGCCATCACAAAAGATCGATGATCTCTATATTTGACGATACCCAAATTTGGTACGAGCGTGGTGAAAGCATAATTGGCAATTTTAGGTTTTGCCGCGGTAATACTTGCTAGTAATGTAGACTTCCCAGCGTTAGGAAAACCGACTAAACCTACATCGGCTAATACCTTAAGCTCCAGTATTTTCCATTCCTCTTTTCCTTCTTCTCCCGGCTGAGCATATCTAGGTGATTGATTGGTGGGAGATTTGAAGTGACTATTACCTAAGCCACCGCGACCACCAGCTAGTAATACATGGGTCTGACCATCTTCCGTAATCTCACATACTACTTCTTGGCTTTCAGCGTCTTTTGCCACTGTACCTAGCGGTACTTCTAGCACAATATCCTCGCCGTATGCCCCACTACTATGACCTCCGCTTCCATTTCCTCCTGCTCCAGCGATAATATGCTTTCTGTATTTCAACGGCAGCAAGGTCCATAATTGGGCATTCCCTTTAATGATAATATGGCCCCCTCGACCACCATCACCACCATCAGGCCCTCCGAATGCATTTCTTTTATCCCTAAAAAAATGAGATGATCCCGCACCTCCTCTGCCCGATCGACAACAGATTTTTACATAATCTATAAAATTCTTTTCGGCCATAGGTACTGCAAATTTCGAAATTGAACACTTATGAATATTTTACATAACTGTTATCAGATGAAAAAACTTAGATGTTGGAATCTATGGCTTTACAAAGTCGATCATAGATCTCTTCTATAGATCCGATACCGTCTACCTTGGTAGACTTACCCTGCTGCTCATAGTGTCCGTATACCACAGCGGTCTCTTTATGATAAACTGCGATTCTATTACGGATCACTTCTTCATTACTATCATCAGCTCTTCCCGAAGTTTCTCCTCTTTTCAGTAGACGTTTTACGATTTCTTCTTCATCTACTTCTAAAGCGATGAGCGCATTGATATCATCGTCTGATTCTTTGAGATATTCGTCGAGCGCTATACATTGCGACGTTGTCCTAGGGAATCCATCGAAAATAAAGCCCTTAGCATCTTGATTGGCATCAACTTTATTTTTTAGCATCCCAATGGTCACTTCATCTGGGACTAAATGGCCTTTGGACATGTACTCTTTAGCTTTTAGACCAAGAGGGGTTTTTTTACCGATTTCGTATCGAAAGAGATCACCTGTGGAAATATGCACGAGTCCATATTTTTCTTCAAGCTTTTTAGCTTGTGTTCCTTTTCCTGACCCAGGAGGACCAAATAAAATAATATTTATCATGCTCGGTTTTGTTTTCCTCAATAAGAGGGCGAAAATAAGTTTTCTTATCCTTTCTAGCATAATAAAGACGCTGAATTTAGAATGGTTCCAGAAATTGGTGTTTTTATCGAAAGAGAATCATTAGTCTATGACTCTTCTCGCATATAGATATCGATCATTCCAATAACTCGAATTGTAGATTTCATCTATCCTGACTCCTTTTTTGCTTGTACTATGGATCACATATAGCTCATCATAATCCGCTTCAAGCACAATGGCACAGTGAGACACTTTTCCTGCTGAACCAAAAAATACTAGATCACCTTGCTTGATATCTTTATCAGACACGGCCTTGCCTTTTTTTGCTAGTTCTCGAGAAGAGCCAGAAAGAGGCAATCCATTGGTACTGAATACATATGTCAACAATCCAGAGCAATCAAATCCTGGAGAGGGTTTTTTGCCACCATATACATATGGAATGCCTATGTATTTTTTTGCATCTGCAGCAATCTCCGCACGTATAGCATTTTTGATATCTGACCTATGTGATCGTTCAGTATGAGGTCGTTCTGTCTTATGGCGATTTTTGACTATTGATGTATTCGACGTTTTGCTTTTGACCCTACTCTTGGTATACTCCGGTATTCTGTAAGTCTCTCTAGATGGTTGGCAAGACGACAACAAAAGGAAAGTAATGCAGGAGAGCAGCGCAATGGATATTCTGACGTTTTTCATAATAGTTTTATAAGCTCTAGTCAAAATGGAGCATTTGTTTAGTTACATGCAATTTTTAAAATGTATTAAAGGCATTTATAAAATTACATGAGTTAATTAGTTGGAAGTCCTGCCTGAAAAACAGGACTTTTTACATTAAACTATTTTATAATATATCAAGAATAGTGCCATGCACCTGATCTTTTTTGATTAACAACAACACTCCATAGTATATTGAATATTCCTACCTCTTTCTAGGTATCGTCAAAATCTCCTTTTGCCTTCCATCCAAGTAATAGAAACCATCTTCTCCAAATACACCGTCTTCTTCGAGCATAATCCTTACGATCTGTCCCCATTCAGCCACTTCGGTAGCGGCAAATAACTCTATGGAGTAAGCCGTATTTTCATATAAGGGGTAATCTCCCCTGCCCTTGACACCATCTTGCTGATCCCACATACCGATGGTAGGTCCTGCGGCATGTCCATGTAATCCTATTGGGTGAGTATATACGGAAGCTGAGTACTTATTGCCCTTCACTTGATCGAGCGTAGCTTTTAGGATTTCATTACCTGATCTACCTTTTACGAAATTAGATGTCAGTACATCTTGCAATTTATTACCATTATTAAAAGCTTCCACCAATCCCGCAGGAACTTCAGACTCTCCATCTTGGAGCACATAGAAGTGTTGTTGTTGATCCGTATTGAGTCTAAGGTAAGTAATCCCAAAATCAACATGAAGTAAATCTCCCTTGATGATAACTTGTTGCTCAGGTCGTTTAGAAAATGATCGTAAAAAGTCATTTTTACCATTACTACGGCGCTGGATAGATACTGATGGATGAAACCATGTATCTAGTCCTAGATCGTTGACTCTCTGGCGCAACCACCAGACTACATCATCAGTCGTCGTTATCCCAGGATGTATGTGTCGTTCTGATAATCCTTCTTGTAAAATTTGATGTGCCATATGACAAATCATCGGATATATTTCCAGTTCTCTTTCAGATCTTGTTTCTAGCCATGCTATGGCCAAGCTCTGCGCCGAGACTACTTTTTCTTGATCTGTCGCGGATAGTTTTGCTATAAGTTCAGAGTATTCAGTATGTACCAGTCCATCAGCTAAGGCAAAGTCCTTTGATACATTGATGCCTATTTTTTTAGGATTACGATCTTTGATTATACTTACTAGTGCTTCCCATTGATCAGGAAATACATCGAGATTCCATTCACCTTTAAGCAATTTACCTACGTCGTATCTGGCAATTGCTATTTTTTCGAAGTCTCCTTTTTCAGGCTGATGAAAGACCATAATAGTCCTTCTACGTGCTGATAACCATGTACTAGGTAGCATGGTCTTCATCACAGGGTCTTCATTATACTCTCGGGATATGATGATCCACATATCTATGCCCTCCCGTTGCATGAGTGCAGGTAGTAGATTATCTAATCTATCTTCCAATATCTCATCAACTAGCTTTGCTTGTTTCTCAAGTGGGAGGACCTGTGGGAGGTAAGATTGGGTATAAATAGCATTGTAAACCAAAAGTAGGAAAAAGGGAAGTAGTAGATATCTTGTCATAGTACTTCCCAATTTAAGTCTAAATATTGAAGAATCTAAAACTTGTGACTTATACCTAATCTAATAGAATTGAAAAAGCTATTGTCTAGTGGTCTTTCACTACCTCCTAACTCAAAACGCTTGATAACTCCGCTCGCTGAAGCATTGATACTTACTCTATTACTTAATCTATATGATAAATCAAAAGGAATTTCAAGATCATGATCCACCCGGTCTGTTTGTGCAAACCTTGCAAGCGACAGATCGGTCATACCATAATCTAATCCCATTCTAAAATTCAGCTTTTTGTATTGCAGCACATCATATCGAATCCCCAATCGTATCGAATTAGCATATCTAAAATTAGTACCTACCCTAGCTGCGGCATACCATCCGTTATATATAGGTCGTAAAAAAGTTATTTCAGAAAATAACCCATCGCCTGAGATACTTGCGACATTCAACCCTATTTCCATTTTTTTATCTGATATATCAGATTCTGATTGAGAGTAAGAGAAGTGGATAAAAGTCATGATAAACATGAAAATCAATGTAATTCTAAACATAATTGATATTGTATTTTGATGAATATGAGCTAAACGGCTCAATTGATCCTGCTGTGATATTTGTAAAAACCCTTTAACCGCGAGGTTAATCTGCTCCTAAAACCAATACATATTGAATTAAGAAACGTTGGTACGGACTAACAATAGGAGAAAATAAATAAAAAAAACCCAACTGAAAATCAATCAGTTGGGTCATAATTGGTAGCGTGAGGC
>JAHDGW010000067.1 GCA_020631635.1 Saprospiraceae bacterium | reverse complement strand
ATTACCGTAGGTGGTAATACACTTGGTAGTGCCGTACAGGCAATAGTCATATCCGCCGGACAGTCAATCACTGGCGCAAATTTATCTTCGATAAGGATTGTATTTTCACAAACTAAGTTTGGATTAGAATTATGATATATCCGATAATCAAAATTCATCCCTATATGACTTGCATTAAAAGTAGTACCTTGAAATTCCTGACCGTTCTGACTTAACTCTATGACATAACTATCTTCACATCCATACTGACTTGTCAATAAAGCCTGAGGCGTCAGCGTTGCCGAACAGAGTTGATCCAATCCTATATTTAGAGGTTGACATGATAAGGATGGCGGTAAAAAATCGTTTACTGTTATATTAAAGCTACATTCTGAAGTGTTTCCTGAACCATCAGTTGCAGTATAAATTATAGGATAATTACCTGGAGTTTGCATAGACCCACTGGAGATTCCAGATGTTTGACTAAAACTCAAATTTTGAAAGGCAAAATTTGAAACAGTCATTGTGGTCGTAGCGGCAGTATTATTAGATTTTACTCGAAAACAAAAAACATCACCGTTTGAAATCGCAATATCTGAAGCAGTTCCACTTTCAGACATTACACCCGTACCAACGGGGACACCAGTGACATTCAGTTGTGTTTCTGTTCCATTAATTGTATAGGCAGGTTCATCGTTGATTAATTGAGCACCTCCTCCATTAGCTACAGCAGACCAATCAAAAGATAGTGTTCCTGTCGCTCCAATCGTTATACAAACATTTGTATTTGTATTCTCGGTAGACGTACCGTTGGATGTTCCCGTTATCTCAAAGTTGTTGGGAGCTCCAGAATCATCAAAGTAACCATCATCACCCAAAGTAGGATCACCATTATAATTTAGAGACCAATTAGTAGATACAAAGGGTCCTGAAAAACTACTAACATTACAATCATCGGTGGCACTTGGAGCTATCCATGAAACTAAAGCATTACATTCATAGGGATCTGCAATACTTACTGTCATATCAGAAGGACATTCTATGATAACTGGAGCAGCCCCGCTTAAAATGGAAGAACTTAAATCCACTGAAAGATTGTAATCAATAATCGTACAACTATTATTAAGAACTTTTGCTTCTAATATAGATTGCGCCAAAAATATAGAATAGCACAATATTATACATTTAGCAAATAATGATAAATTAAATTTTGAATGAAAGTACATGATTGATAGTTATAGTTTGTCAATAACAATTATTCTTACTGGGCATTTCAGGATTTACAAATATATTAAATATTTTTGTAATATGTATATATCTACTTATTAATGCAATACGCTGAATTTATATTTCAATTATCAATCACAAATCTTACATCATTTAGTAATTGAGGTATCCATAAGTCTAGAAATAATCAAAAAAAAAAATAGGCTCTAGAAATTCTAGAGCCTATCGCATTAAATAAAAAGGTCGCTTATTTAATCTTTATCATTTTTATTGTTTGACTTCTTCCATCCTCTAGTGTCAGTTCTACATATGTCATACCATCATAATCAAAATCTGATTTCTCAATAATTATGTTGTTTAGACCTCTATTATAGGTTCGTCGAGATGTAAAAAGTCTTTTACCAGTAAGATCATATATCGAAATCTCAGCCGTTTGAGATTCTTCTATGAAAAACTCAATTGTAGTTAGCTCATTCCATGGATTAGGCTCGTTTTGATATAAGACAAAGCCATCTTCTCTATCCTCAAACTTCTCTAAGCTCAATTGCCCGATTTCATAATCTGCTAAATAGAATTCTGGATTGAAGTCAGTTGACTGTATTAAATCTAGTGCTGACCTATCAATCAATACTGGAGAAGTGATAGAAAATAGCTCGTCACCTTGTGAGACATTTGTTAACTCTACAGCATCGATACTAATCAATATCTCAGAATTGATATAGCGTATATTAGACGCATTTACTTCGAAGGTACCAGAATTGATCTGAATATCTGAAAGATCTTGTGCAGAGTACAGTTTCAATTGCATTCCGTAGGTAGCTATATTTTCGTTTAGTATAAACGAAATATTATGCTCATCTGATTGTTCCATTTTAACTGGGATAATCTTATTGGTTCTAGATGATACTGATTCATTATTTGCGCTTTGGCTAGTCCAAGAACTATTGACATCTCCAATCTTGACACCAACAAAATCGGCCGAGATACTACCCGATAGCAGCGGTATTTCAACCATTTGATTATATTCTTGCTCTAATGGACTCTGCTGGGGATCAAAATCATAAGACTGATCAATCATTTTCCAAGAGTCATTATTCGGGAATTCTAATAAGGCACCCATGATCACTTTCCTAAGCTCTATGATATCAGCTGCGGAAATATGTTGAGAATTATTGACGTCTCCTGCAATATACTCGTAAGGGTTATCCAATAGATCGAGCCCAAGGATATGTCGCTGCAATACAATTAAATCCAAGGTAGATAATCCTTGATCATGAGGTGAGTCCATATTTGGAATTACATTGTAAGCACCTCCCGAGAACATTGATGGGAATGCGTAATAACCATCTATATCAGCAGTTTCGATGGGAAGATTACTTCCTTCAAGTTTAACTTCGCTACCTGATAATGCTGAACCATTACTAGTAGTTATGAAACCATCTACAATATTGGACGGTGAATTACAAATCCCAAATATATCCGTCAAGCTATATGCTGTTTTACACCTAAAGAAATTACCAGACTCATCAAACACCGCAACTGCTACAGAATTTATAGGACCTACATTACTACAGTCCAATAGTAAACTTGGTATGAGGGTAGTCGGAGGTACATTGGCATCTACCGGATCAAAATCCTCGGTGTAAAATACTTGAAAATTATCAAGATCCGTACAATTGTCCTCTAGGTCACATAAATGCTGTATAGGATTAAGAGTCAAAAATCCTGTAGCCGGGAGATCTAGAAATATTTTTTTACATTCACCGGTTGGTGGCTCGTTATCGGCAAGAATGGTAAGGTTATATTCAAATATAGTTGTTAAACCACATTCATCCTCAGCTGTAATTGTAATATCATAGGATCCTGGTGGATAAGTTCCACTTGCATCTGCAGAGTCATTATTATCTGCAAAGGGACTATCATTGATGACTGATGATAATCTACACTCCATAATTGTGGCCGGTAAATCAACAAACTGAGTGCCACAATCTAATGTCATATTTACGGGACCATCAATGATCGGTGCTCCGGTATCTACAATAACTACTGCTTGATCAAATGTAAATATCCCAGCATCATCAATAGAATTTAATTGACAAGAATCGATTACCGTCCATCTTCTTGACAAGGTATCTGCATTACAAGTGACAATATCATTAACTATCTCTTGACTTATAGATATACGAGAGCAATCGAGATCACTTTCATCTATAGTCACCATACCCATCAAATTGCTAAGATCCAAATCTATACATGGGTCGATAAATATAGTATCTGTGGGGAAAGTAATATCATCTTCTACAAGAGGATTATCACCAGGAGTTACTGTAATAAACTGGCTACACTGAAATGATTCATTAGTCGTTTCATTGGTAGCCGTAAATGTTCTAATAATTGTGCCCACATCACAAACGTTGAGGTCCATGGTCACAGTTTCTTCTAAGGATAATTGGTTGCATGTATTCATAACCGTAGCAGTGCCGAAGATGCTTAGATCAGAGATGTCTGATCCACATGGAATGGTAATATTAGAGGGGCACATAAGAGCTTCGCTCTCCGTGACTGTTACAATGAGATTACATGTAACTTCATTATCTGAACCATTACTTACGGTGACAAGTACAGTATTATCACCTAAATTATCACAGGTAAAAGTAGTCTGATCTAATGATATTGATACTGGATTACCACATGCTGTAGCACTGCCGTTATCAATATCCGCTGCTGTAATAGTAGCTGTTCCTGTCTGACCTATATCTACCGTAATATCATTGATATTGCATATCGGAGCAGAAACATCTACAACAGTAATTGTTGCTTGACAAGTTGTAGAATTTCCTCCGTTATCATTGACAGTTACGGTTATCAAATTGTCTCCTACATTAGCGCAGTCTAAAGAGGTAATATCACTGGTGGTAGAGACTATCTGCCCACAAGGATCATTTGATCCATTATCTAAAGCAGTTAGATCTATAATATAGGTTTCGTTCTCAGTAATATTAACAGTCAAGTCTTGCAATATACAAATAGGTGCTTGGTCATCTGTCACCGTAACCGTTGCTGTACAGCTTGATGATGTCCCATTCGAATCACTTACTGTGAAGGTTACAACATTATCCCCTACATCATTACATGTAAAAGAAGTAGGAGTTATTTCTAACATTACATTGCCGTCACATCCTGCAGTACTTCCGTTATCAATGTCTGCTGCAGTGATATTGGTTTGTCCATTTTGATCTAATGTGACAGTAATGTCTTGAACCATACAGATCGGTTGTGTTATATCTTCAACAGTGACAATTGTTGTACAAGAAGTCGTATTACCGCTATCATCTGTAACGGTTACGGTAACCAAATTATCCCCTAGATCATTACAAGATAAGCTAGATGGTACAACATCAAAAGATACTATAGAACCACAATCATCAAATGACCCGTTATCAAGATCAGCTGCGTTAATTGTAGCATTATTGTCCGAATCAATATTTATAGTGATATCCTGAAGAATACAAATAGGCGCAATATTATCTACGACTGTAACTGTAGCCGAACAATTCGTGGAATTACCACTAAGATCAGTAACTGTTACATCAACAGTATTCTCTCCAATATCACCACAGTCAAAACTATCATTACTTAATACAAAAATGAGATCATTATCATCACCGCAAGCATCGCTAGATCCATTATCTAGCATTGCACTGGTAATAACTGTTGTACTTCCGTCATTTACTTGAACGGTAATATCCTGAAGGATACATACCGGAGCAATATCATCTATTACTGTTACTTGCGCAGTACAATTGGTAACATTTTCATTTTCATCTGTAACGGTAATATTTACAGTATTTATACCAATATCGTTACAATCGAATGTATTTGGTAAAACAGCTATCGAAAGCGTATTATCATCCGTACATGAATCAGTTGATCCATTATTGAATTGAGCACCAATTACGGTGACTGTATTATTCACTAATTGAACTGTAATATCATTTACATTACATATAGGAGCGATGATATCATTTACCGTAACGTTAACCATACATGTAGAAGAGTTACCACAAATATCCGTCACTGTATAGATTACATTTGTAGTACCTACTGGATAAGTACCGGTTGCACTACCTACATTAGAATCTGCAAAAGCTGAGTCATTGGTTACAGTATAGCCTGAAATACAATCTGTTATCACTGTAGGTTCTGCAAGCACCACTGAAGCGCTACATGAGCCTAAAGTAGTATCTTCTGTTACATTATCAGGACAAGTTATAATAGGAACGACGCTATTAAAGATTTCAATATTTTGATCAAATTTGCATACTAATGGTAGATTGCCGCAATTAAATGTTACTGACCATGTACGTCTTACTGTGATACAGCCGCTAGTGCTATCAGTATTGGTTACATCTGAGAAATCAATATCGTAGTCTCCACAAATACAATTAGGATCTACTGTAAGTATACTGCCTAATGCTTGTGGAGATAAATCTGCATTACATGCAGTCACCTGTATATCGGTTGGTGGAGTAATACAATCCTTAGGATCGACACATACATCCACGTCATTATTATCCTGTACTTCTACTGTAGTAGAACAAAATGATGTATTTCCATTTTCGTCCGTTACCCATAGTTCGACTGTTTGTGGCCCTAAATCTAAGCAAGTAAACGTAATTTTATCATCATCTACATCTGCTGAAAAGCTTAAATTGATTGGCGTATCACAAGAGTGATAGCTACCCGCATCTACCGTTTCTACAAATAAACATGCTTGCTCTTCATCTGGAACACCATCTCCATCTAAATCTACTGGCTCAAGTGCAATACTGATACCATCTATACAATATGCTGTTGGTGTTTTACAACTTAATACGGTAAAGCTTTGGCTACAGGCGTTGACATTTCCGCAGGCATCCTCAAAGCTCCATATGATACTATGTGTACCAATAGGATAATTGGCACTTGCCGATACTGAAGCTGATGAACCTGATACTGTGATCAAATCCTCTCCATCGCTAAACTCGTCAAGAACGTAGGTCCAATTAAGTAAATTACCCGGAGTACAATCATCCGTTGCAGACATATTGAGTTCTACAAATGCGGGACCACAGTCTATATCGAAACTACATGTTTCAATAGCTTCGCAAGATCCTGTAAGTGTAGGAGCTTGATTATTACTTATTTTTATAATCTGATCATAACTTTGCGTCAATCCATTTTGACACCAATCTATTACTGACCATTTTCTTAATATTTTCAAACAAGCATCTGTGTCTGGCACAAACTCGAATACTTGATCTGTATATGCATAACTAGTAAGGTCGCATGCATCTTCTGTAAGAATAGGAAATCCATTCTCGGAAGGAAGATTTTCAGGGTTCAAAGAATTGCCTAAGCATTGAGTTACCGTCTCATAATCTTCGGGCCAATCTATATCGATAAGGAAATCAAATGGATCGTTGTTAAGGATAGTTATAGTTTGTGTACAGGTAGACATGCCGTTGGCATCATTTGCTTGAAATTCTCTAATTATCGTGCCCACCCCACACTGCGATATAGCTGCTGTCGAAGACTCATTTAGTGTAAGCTCACATGCATCTGTAGCAGTAGCCATACCAAATTCTGATAAATCATTGAGATCGTATGGATAATGACAATCGATAGTTACATCGGCAGGACATGTGATCTGAGGAGCAAACTTATCCTGTATGAGAACATTTACCATACAATCATTAAAATTGCCTTGTACATCATATGCTCTCAGAACAACGACTACAGTATTACCTACATCAGCACAACAAAAATATACTGAGTCCCCGAAATCAAGAATGGGATCACCACAAGGATTGCCTTGATCCATACGATATACCTCTAGTCTATCTAGACTACAATCATCAAAACTACCTTCGTCAAATGATTGAGCAAAAACAGTAGCTCCGCCAGTCTGATTGATACTAACAACAGTCTCTTGATTACAAATAGTAACAGGAGCGGTTTCATCTATAACCTCAACAATAAACGAACAACTAGTCGAGTTTTGACATTCATCATAGGCTGTATAGGTGACCGTATTAGATCCTATAGGAAGAGAAACGACACCTCCATTAGCATTATCAATGAATCCGCCTGGGTAGGTTATATCTACAAGGATATCTTCTTGAGCTGAACAAATATCATAAAGATCTGCACTAGGTAATGTCACCGTTGCCGAACACGATACACCACCAGAAGCGACTGTCATATCTAATGGACAAGTAATCTCAGGAGACGTATCATCTTGTACTTCGATGGTCTGCATATACGTGATAGGTAAATTGTTACTGCAAGTCCATTCAAAGATTGTCCATGTTCTTATTATTTTTCTAACGCAATTAGTCATGACTATTTCTTCATCATTATAAACTGCTACTACACTGCATGCCTCAGCGAATGTTGGATATAGAGGCATCCCGTCTAGTGTTGGTGTACCAGTAACAAATATTGAGGGTCCACCATTTTCATCAAATGGATATTCTCCACATTGTAGATTAGTATCATCTGATACCATGAAATCATCAGGATATACTATTGTGGATATATCTAATCTTTCGACCGTAATATTTTGGGTACATATATCTGATTGATTACCATAACTATCTGCGGCTTGATACTCTCTAGTAATAAGTTTTACATTATCAGGATCGCAATCTAATGGAGTAATTATCTCAGAAAGTAATGTCACTGTAGGACTCGAGTCACAATTATCAATAGCAAGAGGGCTATCATAATTAAGCATATCGTTACAAGAGATTGTTATATCCTCGCAAATGATACTCGGTGCAATCTTATCCTCCAATGTAACGGTACTCCAACAAGAGTTGCCACTACAACCATCCATGACCTTTGCCATGACTGGTGTCCATAAATAATCAGATGTAAGTGTTGCATTTGGAATAATATTTCCATTAGCATCCATCAGTACTACGGCATATGCTGCCACTGGATTTATTGGACTAGTGAGTAACATTTCTGGAGTTATCTCTACTTGACAGTTTTGACTTGCAGAGATATTTATCGATCCTATACATGCTAGAGCAGATGTTCCGCTTCCTACCGCAACTATGGATGATGCAGGCGCCATACACGACCCTGCAAGTGTTACTACAAGCTCTAAGTTATAATCTCCATCAGCGGTTCCCCAGGCTACATCTACACTTGTACCGGTAACAGGGCCTACTATGGCACCTCCAGCAGAAACAGTCCAAGCATATGTTGCGCCTGGTATTTCTGTGGTACTATATGTTTCTGTACCACCTCCGCATACTGCAAGAGCTCCATTTATAGTTGGGTCTACATAGACGGGAGGGTTAGCTTGTCCATCGATGGTTTCGAATCTTCCCTGACCGTCTGTAAGAGTGATCGTATATCCTAAGTCATCGATATGTATACCATCCAAGGTATAAGAAGATACTCCATTTCCTTGTATTGTTTCAGTCAATAGTGCTCCAGCAGGGCCAGTGACAAAATCTACTGGGGCAGCAGGAGGTGCAGAACTCGTTGGATCAAATAAACCATTTACTTGAAAGATATACCAAGATTCACCAGTGGCTGAAATAATCTCAATTCTATCTAAGAATTGACCATCATTAGCCGTCGTTGCATTTCCTAAACATTGGTTTTCGATAAGCAGATTACCTTCTATTACTATTACTCTCGCTGGATCGTGATCGTCTTCATCAACGGTACCATCATCTGTAATATTATTGTCTGTATTGGATCCGGCGTCGCCTCCCATATCGTTATTAGGATCATTATCCGGTGTAGAATCCCGATCATCATTTGATCGATCATCACCATTATTATCTTGAGCAGATACTATTTCTGCTACATTGATGAGTTCTGAGTTGGCAATATCATTGCCTATGAGTACCGTGATATCAACACTATACACTTCTTGACTTGCTAGACCTCCAGGTATATTTACCAAAAAAGTAGCTGTATTGGTACTTGGATCATCATTAAGATAAGACCAATCAGTATCCGCAAGTGTCATACCAGTAGGTAGGTAATCATGTACCATAATATTATTAGCGGTGATTGATCCTTGGTTAACAATATTGATAGTAAATGTCACCTCATCACCAGGTGATACTGATTCATTTTCTACGGTTTTATATAACGCTAAATCAAAATAATCTATTCTCAATAAAGCTGGATCATGATCATCTTCGTCTTGGACTCCATAGTCATCAATTTTATTGTCATTATTGGTATTAGGCTGACCTCCGATATCATTGGTCATATCACGGTCTGGTTTAGAATCAAAATCTTTGCTTAGTGGATTTCCAGCTGCTCTAGACATACTGATTTCCGCAAAGTTTATGATATCTCCAGAAGTATGATCATCTGCTATAGTAAGTACTATTTCGTGACTTCTATTCTGTCCAGGTAATAGTCCTTCTGTATCTTTTAATACAATCTCACTCGTAGACATTGCATCCCAGTCACTATTGTTTTTTTGACTATTAAATATTAATTCTTCAGGGACATAATCAATTATTTCATACTCTGAAGCCTCTTCAGATCCTTGATTAAATACTGTGATAATGTAAGGAACATCGTCACCCGCTTTGTATATCTCTTGAGGAAATTTGAGTTCTTTTCTTAGTGCAAGATCTAGTATCAAAACTCGTTCTGGATCATGATCATCTTCATCTACAGTACCATCACCGTCTAGTACGTCATCACTCACAGGTGAGTTAGGCACTCCACCAGCATCATTATTGGGATCTTCATCCGGTGTAGAGTCCATATCATCTCCTGAAAAGCCAGTAGACACATCTACGGCACCACTAATCTCCGCTACATTGATATAACTTAATGAAGGGCTGGCTTCTACTTTGAGATGAACAAAAATAGAGATGTTCTCTCCTGGATTAAGTTGCTCTTCGATATTATATTTCAGTACACCATCTCTCTCCTTCCACTCAGGATTGATATCTTCTAACCAAGAATAACCACTCACAAGATAGTCCACTACAGCAATATCAGTAGCAGCCGCAGTTCCCTGATTATAGACTTTGATTTCAAAAGTTGCAGTATCACCTAATGACACTAGTGGATCACCCACAAGAAGTTTAATCAATGCCAAGTCAAACTTTGGTGATGAAGCAGGACATAGTCCTAGATCATAACTGTGATTTACTGGATTTGCATCTGATACGATTACATCCATCTGCGGAGTAATTACATTTCCATCACAAGAACTTATTAACGTTATATCTGAATCATTCTCATCAGCTTGCACCCCAGTTCCTAGTTGAGAAGAACAAACTTCATACTTCTCTGTACCTACTCGTATGTGGTTTTCGTTCGACAAGAATTGACTATCGTGTATGCTTACAGTATAGGTAGTCTCCGATCTTAATCCATCAAATACACCATCTTGATTAACATCTACATTCGTATTATTGAAAAAATATTGTCCAGAAGAATTAGTTATTGTAGTACCAATAATATTACAATTTTCATCCAATAGATTGACAATCAAACCAACAATCACATCCTCATTAGCATCTTGTATCCCGTTGCTATTTTCATCAAACCAAGCATAATTCCCTATTTCTTTCTGAGGTTTTGGGCATATAGATACGATGTCACCAAAACCAGTAGCTTTTCCTAATTGTAGATCAATATTTGAGGTATATAATTGTATGGCATCTAACTTTCTACCATTAGTTGTATTGTATCTATGTAGTCCTCCCGAATACGTATCGTATATCGGATCATAAACTGATGCAACAACTTCTGAGGTTCCAGGCAGTACAAAAATACTACCTAGGGCTAGTTCTGGGTGATAATTAGGACCTGCAAGCCAGTAATCTTCACCAAAAAACTCTCCACCTCCAGGACCTTGATTATTTCCTTGACCAGTACCTACTAAAGATCCAGCAGTTCCGTTGTCCTCCAGTTTCCAAATACCATTATCATCCCAAACTACAAGAAGATCAGGGTTTTGAAAATCAACTCTATTTAGTAAATTATCACAAAAGACATGCCCCACTCTATCCGTAAGAGAGATAAGCATGTTGCCTTCAGCTGTAAAATCAATATCTGTCAACCAATGCATCGGATCTTCTCCATCGGTAGGTATATCATACCAAAATCCTTTTATATAATTGGTGGAAAATATCTCTGTAAAGGCTTTAGAATTTACATCAAATTCATACACTATTGCACGAGAATCATTCTCATTTTGCGAATTTTCAGCGGTACACGTAGTACCCACGTAAATTTTACCATTATGAACTTTCAAAGCAAAGGGAACATAATCGCCACCAATGCATCCAGGATCTGGAGTAGCTATAGATTCCGTTGTACTGATATGGGGGTTATCGATATTTATTTTTACTAAAGTCTTCTCTTTAAGATTTACGGTATAGAGATATTCACTATTAGGACCTACCACTAAAGAACCCAAACCAAGGCGACCTACCTGACGACCATATTGGCAATCTTCGACATTGCCCGTAGGCTCGCCGACGTCTACTCCTAAATCTTGAAGCCTCACCCAAGTCTCAGTAGTGGGTGTATTATTAATAGTAGTTCTGAAAATTGATCCTGCTCCATCAGCGGTCAAACTAGTATGATGCTTGACAAAAGCGGAATAAAATATCTTTGAACGTCTATCATCCCAAGCGATTCCCCATATGCTTCCAGTCTGTGACTTCATTGCCAATTTTTGGGGAGTAGTCGCAGTATTGAATTGATGATCTAATTGTATGATTGTTTCTACATTATCATTTTCTCCTTGCTGACCTTGTACAAAGCAGGTCAGAATAATCTGAGGATCGTCACCGCAGGATAGTTCTTTAGACCTAATACCAAAATTGATATCACAGGTGGGTGCTGTAGCAAATTGTACTTTAGTTCCGTTATCTGATGAATATAGAGTGCTAGTAAAGTCGCTTGTATGATCGAACTCAATACGGTAGTCCTCGCCATCGGATACCCCGAGTATAGCATAGTCTCCACTACTAGATGTGACATCGGATCCTACAAGATTATTAGACGAATCGTATACCTGAACTAAAATATTGCCACGATAGGCATTATCATCGTTGAGACCGTTTCCGTTTTCGTCTAAAAAGACGATTCCTGATATAGTATTGGAAGATGCAGTGCATTGGGCATGAGCTGATTGGCTCATAAATCCGATAAACATAGCAAGCAGAATAGATATTCTGCATACAGAATTACGTACGAGTACTCGTACGTATGACGTAAGTAGTGTAGTCATAGTGACCTTAGCTTTGTGTACTTAAATGTAAAATCGGTATCAAGGACAATTCGTCAACCTTGACAAATGCTACTGTTTTAGGAAATTGTAGTTTTCTTATAGAATCGGGGAAAGATTCCACAGAATACAGTCAAAGATACAAATAATTAGACATATACCATATTACATATTATAATTTTATATAATTTAACATTAATCAACAAGTATATCCTTATGAATTACAACAGATTATGACACCCAATACCATATAACAACAAGCTCTTTCAACGCATAACTACTTTCTGATAGAAGGTCAGTGACTAGTATACTTGTCGCATAATACTTTTTAAATCATATAGATGTTACGTCTTTGAATATGTACTGAATACAATATCCACGTCTAATGAAATGACTGTGTTTATGTCCTAGATCCACCACAATACAATCTTTAAGATTAATTCTAGAAGGCATATTTATACGCCATTTCACTGTTCAATTATTATGAATTATTGTTTTCCCAAACGAAATGACATAAAAAAAGCCCTTCTTTCGAAGAGCTTTAATATTTCTTGATATACTAGAAAATTTATTCTGCTGGCGATGCTGCCGCTGGGGCATCTACTTTAGCCTCTGCCGCTGCTGCACTCTTAAGCGCTCTTGGCACTTCTACTAATGCTACAGGAGTAGCACCCTCTGTCATGACTTCTATTCCTTCTCCTATTTCTAAGTCTCTCACTCTTACTGCATCACCTAATTCTAAGCCTGAAATATCTACGTATAGACTATCGACTAGATTTTCTGGGAGAGTTTTAATCTTCACTCTTCGCATCTGCTGTATGAGTTTACCTCCTGATTTTACCCCTGGAGATACTCCTTTAAACCTTACAGGAACTTCTACTTTTATAGTAGTACCGTCAATTACTTTGAGAAAATCGATATGCATAATAGCTTCCGTCACAGGATGAAACTGCATTTCCTTTATAATTGCCTTATGCGAGGTACCGTCTACATCTAAATTCGCTAATTTGAACTCAGGAGTATAGATCAGCTTTTTTACTTCGTTGTGAGTTACACTGATATTAATGTTTTCACCACCACCATAAATAGTTGCAGGAATTCTACCAGATTTTCTAACTACTTTATTGTGTTTTTTGCCAGTTGCTTCTCTTTTCTGCGTAGGCACATTCAGTATGTCCATGATCTATATTTTAATATAATCTCAAAAATGACTGCAAAGATATAAAAATATAACTTTTCAATGAGCTCTGTTGACTAAATTATACGAACAACTTTATATTGGAGCCTATTTCATACTTAAAAATCCAACTCTATGGTATCTCCCGCTTGGAGTTTATCTCCTTTATCATCAGATTTGGTTGGTTTTTCCTCCGTTTGAGGTTCTTT
>JAHDGW010000066.1 GCA_020631635.1 Saprospiraceae bacterium | reverse complement strand
TATCCCTTTCTAGTTGACCATTGTACGGCAGATAATTTTTTTTTGTTTAATGTATTAGACCAGTATGGAAAGAGTGCTGTATGAGCAGATCCAGTTGCGGGATCTTCATTGATGTTATATTTAGGGTAGAAGCATCGAGAGATAAAATCATGATCTTTGCATGGACTAGTTACTATAATTCCTCTGCCTTCGATATCTTTTATTTTGGAGTAATTGGGTGCTAAGTTTTTTACCTGCTCTTCATGTTCCAGAACTACGATTATGTCATCTTTGCCTTGTACGATATCTACACAAGAGTCTATGCCCAACGCTTCTATTACCCTAGCTTTATGATCTACATAGTTTTTTGGGACATCTACGGGAAACGTCATTTCATATAAGTTTTGTCCAATATTACTTACTGAAAGTATGCCGCTTAGAGTACTAAAGTTGATTTTTAAGTTTTCATAAGATAAATGTTGAAATAATACATGTGCTGTGGCTAAAGTGGCATGGCCACAAAGTCTGACTTCACCATTAGGCGTAAACCATCTTAAATTAAAATTTTCACCATTTTTTACAAAAAAAGCAGTTTCAGAGAGGTTATGTTCTGCAGCAATATTTTGGAGTATTTCGTCAGGAAGCCATCTTGCTAAGGGAACTACAATGGCAGGGTTACCTCCAAAGGGCTCAGGCGCAAAGGCATCTACTTGATAATATTTCATGTCGGATTAATTACTTTGGATTCCATAAAATTGTACCGCTTCATAGTTTAAAGTTTACTTTAACTAGAGCACTTGATAAAAAATAAGGATTTAAGTCGGACTAAGACATTAATGAAAATATAAGGAGTATCATTAAGATAGCTCCTAAGTATTTGATTAAATTTATTTTATGCGAGTTTTCATTACCATTTTAGTTTTATCAGGGTTGTCAGTTTTCTTGGGTAACTGTAAAGGTTCTAAGGGAGCATCTTCCGATAAGTTAAGCCATAAGTTTCATGTCCAATTAAAAGATGGAATTATAGGCCAAACGTTTTTAACCAAGGATGAAAGTGTAATAAAAACCTCTATCAGACCTGTAAGTAAATCACAAAATTCATATCGATTTGAAGCTGTGATCCATGAGGGATTCAAGAAAGAATATATGAAACTTTGGAAAGCTAAGGACGGTGTAATTTCCATTTCTACTGCGCAGACCAGCAGTGGTACTTCTATGAGTGGTACCAATACAGGTATGTCTAAAACGAAACCTATCAAACAATAAATACAACTATACTTAAACTATACAATATGACTTTTCAATTTAAATCAGTAGTACTGATTTGTGTTTGCTTATTTTTTGTGTTTTCGTCTTACACTCAAGCGCAAGATGTAGATTTCAAAGTATCTGAGACTAAGGCTATACTTATAGGAAAGACCTCGGCAGTAAGAGATCTTGTGCCTATCAATACTACGTCAAAAGAAAAGAAGGCTGTCTATAAAAAGAATAAAAAGGTACCTCAAAATTTTAAAAATAGAAGAGGCGGTAATACCATCTTGAGACCAGATTTAGAGCATCAAGGTGCTGACCCTATAAGGCAGACTCAGAGTCGTATGATGATGAATGATATCGAACCACTGGTAAATATAGATGGTATTGGAAATTTTGGATCTCCTCATGATCCATCTGGGGACATAGGTATCAATTACTACGTAGAGGCTGTAAATGTTACTCAGGTAGGAATATTTGAAAAAGACGGGAGTCTAGTTACTCAGTTTGCAATGAATACATTATGGTCTGAATTGAATGCGAGCTCTGCGGGAGATCCTATCATTTTGTTTGATGAAGATGCGGGTAGATGGATGATTACAGAGTTTACCGATCCTGCAAACTTACTCATTGCAATTTCAGAAACCTCTGATCCGCTAGGGTCATACTTTGCATATTCATTTTCTACACCTAGCTTCCCTGATTACCCTAAGTATGGCATCTGGCCAAATGCATACACCGTTACCACTAATGAAGGTGGAGCAGGAGTATTGCATCAGTACTTTTTGGATCGTAATGCTATGCTGGCTGGAGATGCTCAAGTATCGATGCAGCGTATAGAAGTGAATGGAAATAATAATACGGAAGCTGGATTTTTTGTTTCTACGCCTGTGGATTGGAATGGTGCAAGACAACCGGTATCTGCAGATCCTATTGTATTAGCGCTGAATGACTCGAGTTGGGGTGCTACCGCAGAAGATGCAGTCGAGATTTATACGTTTGGTGTAAATTTTGATAATTCTGATAATACTACTGTGACCAATACAACCTTGGTCACGACGCCTTATGATGCCAATCCATGTAGTTCGACAGGTTTTGGTTTTCAATGTGCTCCACAGCCGGGAGGTGGTGGACTGGATGCGTTGCCTGAGCTGATTACCAATATCCCGCACTATAGAAATTTTGGTACTCATGAGAGTATCGTATATTGCCATATTACAGATGTCACCAATGGTAACAATATATCGGGAATACGGTGGGTAGAATTGAGAAGAACGCAGGATAGCGATTGGTTGATCCATCAGGAAGGTACTTATGCACCTGACGATGGGCTGGATAGATATATGTGTAGTATTGCTATGGATGCCAGAGGAAATATAGGTCTAGGTTATAATGTAAGTAGTAGTGAGACCTTTGTAGGAGTGCGGTATACGGGTCGATATGCCACCGATCCATTGGGTATGATGACCGTCAATGAATATAATGTAGTAGATGGTATCAATACGATCAACTCTGGAGGTAGATTTGGAGATTACTCTCAGATGAGTGTAGATCCTGTAAACGGCTCTACCTTTTGGTTTTTATCAGAGTATGCCGGCAATGGTGGCTCCAATTCCTTAGTGAGAATTGTATCTTTTGAGCTCAGTAGAGATACTATTGATTTAGCAGTGACGAGTTTAGATCGATCTACTTTTATTTCTTCTGATTTAGGTGCTGATGAAAGTATAGTGGCTACTATTACCAATGCGGGTATCGATACGATGTTCAACTTCGATATATCCTTTGACTTCAATGGAAACTTTGTGGAGACTTTATCTATTCAAGATACATTGGCTTCTGGAGAATCAAAAACTTATGAATTTGATCAAACGGTGGATATGAGCCAATTAGGTGATTATACAGTAAAAATATATGGAGATCTTGATGGTGATGATAATACCACGAATGATACACTAGTCCAAGTACTTTCTAAAATTTTGGCTTTGGACGCTGGTATATCCTCCGAGCCAAATGGACAATCATGTTCTGATTTTGCAATCGTAACGGTGTCTCTGTCCAATAGTGGTGATACTCCCATGACAAGTGCAACTTTAGAGCTTATCCTAAATGGTAGTGTAAATCAAACTTTGGAATGGACAGGAAATCTTGGTCTCAACGAAACCACAGGCTATAACATTTTAATTGATGATTTTGATATCGGTCAAAATGCTGTAATTGTCAATATAATTGATGTCAATGGAGCTCCCGACGCTAATGCCACGAATGACTCTACGGAGTTTGTATATGATATTTTGGACCCAGAGGGTACGATTACCATCAATATCAATACCGATGAATATCCGGATGAAACTTCTTGGGAAATAAGAGATGAAGATGGCGAGCTAGTAGCGTCTGAAGGTCCTTTTATTGACCAACTGAGTTTATCAGTGGCAGATCTCTGTCTAGTGGTTGGTGAGTGTTATACATTTACGATTTTCGATACCTATGGTGATGGTATATGTTGCGGTTTTGGAGAAGGTAATTATGAAATACTAAATAGTGATGGTGATCCAATGATCATAGGTGATGGTGATTTCGGTGAGGCAGAATCACAGACCTTTTGTGTAGGCGTGGAATGTAACCTTACGGCTGATATTACGACTACATATGCTTCTGCTGCCAATACGGCTGATGGTGTGATTATGGTGGAAGCTACTGGTGGTAATGCTCCATTTGCTTATAGCATAGATGGCGGGGATACTTACTTGAAGAGCAATGTATTTTTTAATCTTACTGCTGGAGATTATACGGTGATCGTACTTGATGCTGATGGATTTTGCTCATATAGCGAAACCATCACGGTGGATTTTACGAGTTCTTTAAATGATATAGATAGCCTACTTCCTAAAATTACGGTATCTCCTAATCCTGGTCAAGGATATTATACCATACAAGTCAGTAATGCTAGCTTCAATGATCCATTTCTGAATATTCAAATATTGGACCGTACTGGTAAAATGGTACAAACGAGAAGAATTGGCAAATATGATGATAGCTATATTGCAACTCTTTCATTATTAGAATATCCAAATGGAATATATTTTATACGATATGTGCATCCAGATATGAAGATGATGAGCAAAGTCATCAAAGTGGACTAACCAAGTCTGGATATAAAAAGTAATACCATTTTATATTGTAAATGGTATAAAAGCCCTTTACCAAAATACTGGATGAAGGGCTTTTTATTTTTCCAGCAATGGTATTATTTCTTGGGTATTTTGATTTGGTAGACGTTCTTCTTGACAGTCAGCTTGTTATCTCGTAACCACGGATTATATACTTTGAGCATTCGATATGAAATACCATATTGGCTTGCAAAGTTTTTCCAGCTCGGTACGCTTTTATCCACTCGTACTTCATAGTAAGAATCCATTGGAGCATATTTGTGCTGTTCGTCTAGATAAAATCCAAATGCATTTGGATTTTTCATGATTTCCTTGATGGCTACAAGTCTAAAAATATAGCGACTGGTCTCGGCATTTAGATTGAGATCAAAAAAGCTTTCTTCTCCTTGCGCTTTTAGTATTTTGGCAAAATTAGTAGGTCCTACATTATATGCAGCGGAGGCATTGATCCAGTTTCCAAATCTACGGTGCAGTTGCTTTAAGTACTTTGCGGCTGCCCGAGTTGATTTTTCAACATGAAAACGTTCATCTACCTCATCATTGACTTCTAGGCCAAATTCCTTAGCAGCCAGTTTTCTAAATTGCCAAAACCCTCGTGCTCTAGCTGAAGATGAAACATGCATCAATCCGCTTTCGGCAACGGCCAGATACTTGAAGTCTTCTGGTACTCCCTCTTCTCGCAAAATGCGTTCGATAAGTGGAAAATAACGATGTGCTTTCTTGAGATAAAGTAAGGTATTTGATTGCCAATAACTATTGACAAGTAGTTCTCGATCAAGCCGCTCTCTTACGTCAAAATTGTTAGGAAGAGCTTGACCAGCCCAGTCAAAGGCCCCATGCGTATCTACTCCTTTAATGACTTGGGCTAGAGTGGTAGTTGTGCTTTGTTCTGGGGCTTTGGGTATGTCCTCTATAGCAAATGACCACATGATCAATGCCGTGAATATACAGCCTGAGAGGATTCCAAAAGTATTATAAGATCTTTTCATAATCGTAAACGTATTCGCTCACGAATGTAAGGGATCAGAATGGAGATTATTGTTTTCTACCTTGATTTAAGATATTCTTATCTATACTTTCCGAGGTCGCTTAAATATCGGTACTGTAGAGCAAGGTTCTCCGAACATGATACTCTGAGCGCTTGGTTGCAGCCTTGATGTAAGTTCTAGATACGCAGAGGCGGGCACTTCCAAGTTGCTGCATCCTTTGATGACTATTCTTTTTCCTTCAAAATCCGAAATATCTATCTGTTGGATTTCTTTTTTATAATGATGCTTTAAATATCCCGTTTGGTTTCCTTGCCAATAGTCATACACATAAGGCGCTGCATATGCAGCGATCAGCATATAGGCCCAAGTGGGTATGATGGCATCTGCACTGCAATCCACAAGTAAAATTTTATCCTGATAGCGAGTCCAGTCTATTTCCTTGAGCGCTTTGCGAAAGTCTTTTTCTTTAAGGATCAGTTCCATAAATAGATAGTCCTTCAGATCAATCTGTGCAAATGTATGCTTAGGATAATACTCCTCTAAGTTAAGTGTGATCAAGCCACTATTAGCTACTCTATTGACCAGTAAATCGGACATTCAGATAATTTTTTATGATGGATCGATGACTACTTCGCTCTGTTCACCGACTTGATTTTCTTCCTGCTCAAATTCCTTGAGTTTCGGCAATTCATTCAAGTTTTTGAGACCGAAGTAGTCCATAAATTTAGCGCTAGTGCCATACAAAAGTGGTCGACCAGGGGTCTCTGCTCTTCCAGTAATGGTAACGAGTTCTTTCTCCAAAAGTTTCTGAACCGTATAATCACAATTTACACCTCTGATCTGCTCGATGTCAGACTTAGTACTATTCTGTTTATATGCAATGATGGATAGAGTCTCTAGAGCAGCTTTAGAAAGTTTTTTCTTTGAGTTTTGTTTTAGTAAAATCCCGATGCCATCGTGAAATTCTGATTTAGACATGAATATATACCCGTCAGATATCTCCTTGATTTGTATAGCATATTCAGGAGATTGGTACTTTTGAGTAACCTCAGCAATGCTGGATTCCACGTCTTTGGTGGTTATTTTTTCATCGGTCATCTCTCGCAATACATTTCTGATCTCTTTGGCACCTATCGGTTCTTGAGATGAAAATATCAATGCCTCTATTTGTAAAGTTTTATCTTTCATAGCTTAAGCTCAAATTTCAAATATAGCGAAGGTCTATGGTCAAAGGGCATATAGATGAGAAGAATAATATCCTTAAGGTTAAAAAGATGACCAAAGAACGGATAACAACATTAATGAAAAAGATCAAAATATCATATTTGCACCTCGTGGGTAGAGCCCTAAATTAGATGAGATAGGGGCAAAAAAAAACAGGCTCTTACCTCTGTAAGACCCTGTATAACCCCAAAAAACCAATTGAAAACAATCTATTCTTGAAACACCTTTCGGTGCTATTATTCTTTTTATAAAGTATTTAACTGCTTAAACACGTACCTAAGACGAGGTGTATCGAAGACCCCACATATTTTAGTAGAAAAAAATTAATTTTTTAAAGCTTATAGCTCAAACGTATTCCTCCTTCTATAGATTGCGTAGCAAAATTGACTCTACCATTTTCATTGACCTCAGTAGCCTCACTAATATCGACGGGAAGATTATATCCTATGATTTCATCGATCTCATAGGCATCCCTTTTAAACAAGGTATTTATTCTAACAAAAGGAGTTAAACTTAGATTGTTTGATAGATTGATGTCATACGTAAGGTTAATCCCGATACCAGGAAGCCAAAACTTTTCATAGGTTTTTTGATAGGTGAATTGATCGACAATTTCAGCTGTTCCATTAATTTCTTTGACGAAAAGTATGTTGGTTTCTTGATTCCCTTGATATAACCCACCTATTAGTTCAAGTCCAAAAGAAGAAAATAGATTCCTTGATACTCTTAGTTCCGCTCCTGAGAGATGAAGATTACCAAATTCAGCACCACGCAGATCAAAAGTACCATCAAGTCTAAAATAGTATGCTACTCCTGTTCCTGTCGCGCTTATATTTTTCTTATTCAAGTAAAATGCAGAAATTTTAGTTTTCTCATTCAGTTGGAATCCTAGGCCAGCAGCTAGAGAATATATGGCACTTCCTTCAGGGTAACTATTATTCCCTGCGAGATCAGTGTGAGCTTCTATCTGGATAGAAAATTGTCCTATGGAGAGGTTAGCACTGAGCAATAAACAGAGGGTGAGATAAATAATACTTTTCATAATATTCTTCTAAGAATTCCTTTAATCATAACAAAAGCAATAGATAAGCAACAACTTCAAATTTAAGTAAATAAGGTTTGTATGTGTAATAATTATTAGATATTGTGAACACTTATGGCCAAAGTAAAAAAAGCGTTCTTCTGTAGTAATTGTGGATTTGAGTCTGCTGCTTGGATGGGTAAATGTACTTCATGTGGAGAATGGAATACCTTTACAGAAGAAGTCATCACTAAACCGACTAAAATTGAAGAGAAACAGTCGGTATGGAAAGAACCAAAGTCCAACGGTCCTTTAAAAGCTAAGAGACTTACAGATATAACATCGGGTAATACAGAACGCATTATCACCTACGATCCCGAACTTAATAGAGTGCTAGGCGGTGGTATAGTCGCTGGTTCGCTGATATTAGTCGGTGGGCAACCAGGGATAGGGAAGTCAACTTTGATGTTGCAGACATCACTTTCTTTATCTGAACAAGTACTTTATGTCTCTGGCGAAGAAAGTGAAGAGCAGATCAAAATGAGGGCAGATCGTATTTCCGATCGAGAGAGTAGTTGTCTTATATATACCGATATCAATATCAATAATATCCTGAAGCTGGCGCAAAGAGAGCAACCCAGTATCATTGTGATAGACTCTATACAGACGCTATCAAGTCCTTTTATAGACTCTGCACCGGGTAGTATATCTCAGATCAGAGAATGCACCGGAGAGCTTCAGCGATTTGCGAAGGAGACTAATATTCCGGTGATCATTATCGGTCATATTACTAAGGAAGGCAGTATAGCAGGTCCTAAGTTATTAGAACATATAGTTGATGTCGTGTTACAATTTGAAGGCGACCAAAACTATACCTACCGTATATTGCGTACCCTCAAAAATAGATTTGGCTCTACGGACGAACTTGGTATTTACGAAATGAAAGCTACTGGTATGCGACCTGTAGAGAATCCGTCGGAACTGCTACTTTCTCAAAGCGAAGACTTGCTTTCAGGTAGCACAGTATCTGCGACTATAGAAGGTATGCGCCCCATGCTTATAGAAACTCAAGCCTTAGTAAGCCCGTCGGTCTACGGCACCCCTCAGCGATCCGCTACGGGCTTTGATCTCAGAAGATTAAGTATGCTGTTAGCGGTATTAGAGAAGCGATGTGGTCTACTACTTGGAGCCAATGATGTATTTCTAAATATTGCTGGAGGTATCAAGATTGTTGACCCATCCATTGACTTAGCGGTAGTTGCGGCTTTGATATCGTCATTAGAAAATATACCTGTAGCTCGAGATATTTGCTTCGCAGGTGAGGTAGGTCTATCAGGTGAAATCCGATCGGTATCTCGCATAGAGCAGCGTATACAAGAAGCAGATCGCTTAGGTTTTAAAGGGATCTATATCGCCAAGGGTAATCTTAAAGGATTAGATACTTCTAGATTTAATATCGGAATCTATGCCGTGGGGAAGCTTGAAGATTTATTGAGAGAGGTATTTTCATAAAGAACGCTTCTTTATAAATAGTGATACTACAATACATGGTTTCAAATGAACTCAAAGCATTATCTAAGCAACATCCCATCATATTGTTTGATGGAGAATGTATCATGTGCAATGGATTTGTCCAATGGTTGATCAAGAAAGACCAAAATCAGATTTTCAGATATGCTACTTTGCAATCGCAAAGTGATCAATTAGATTTTGACAGTGTCATCTTGGTAGATAATAAACAGGTATTTTTAAAATCTGATGTTTCTGTACAGGTTCTAAAAAGATTAGGCTTGCCGTGGAAGCTACTTAGTTTTATAGCTATGGTACCTGCAGTTATTAGAAACAAAGCGTATGATATTATTGCTAGAAACAGATATCGCTGGTTTGGGAAAAAGGATCAATGCTATGTTCCTACTCAAGAAGAGCAAACTTTATTTATTGATGTTTAGAAACTTGAATCCTTATATGGTATTTATAGTAATAACTATAACTTGAGTCACAAATTACTATGATGTCCCTTATTGCCCTTATTGCCATGACTCCCTTGAAACCACGATACCTGTTTTGCTATTCAACTTATAAACTAAATACTTTTCAGTCCACTGGGGCCAATCTCACCTTTAGCCCATCCAAATCATTGTGAAGTTTTATCTGACAACCCAATCGACTATTATCCTCCACAAAAAATGCTTGGTCTAGCATATCTTCTTCGTCTTCACTGGCCTCATGAAGAGCATGACCAGACTCCACATACATATGACAGGATGCACATAGTGCCATACCGCCGCAAGTACCTTCTACGGGTAGCTCAGAAGCCTTACAAAGCTCCATCATATTGAGATTCATATCCGTAGGCGCTTCTAAGTTATGTTCTTCTCCCTCGCGGTCTACGACCGTTACTTTTATAATGTTGTCTTCGATCATGATTCAAAACCATTGACACCTGCCACTGTGGTATATTTAAAACTCAGTTTTTGGTCAGGGTATATATATTTAAAAGCCGATTGCATAGCAATAGTTCCTTCATGGAAGCCACATAAGATGAGTTTAAGCTTCCCTTCATAAGTGTTGATATCACCTATGGCATATATACCTGGTACTCCTGTGCTATAGTCTTTTGTGTCCACCTCTATAGCACTGCGATCTATGGATAGACCCCAATCAGCGATAGGGCCGAGCTTGGGAGAAAGTCCAAATAATGGAATAAAGTAATCTACCTTTTGATTAAATACTCCATTCGTTTTTGATTTGACCTCTACCTCTTCTAGTTTTTCATTCCCGACTAGACCTATCGCTTGTGCTTCTGTGATCAAGTTTACTTTTTTGACTGCAGCCAAATCCATCACCTTGTCTACGGAGTCTAGCGCTCCACGAAAGCTTGTACGACGGTGTATCAATGTCACCTCTGAGGCTACATTAGCCAGCTCGATAGTCCAATCTAGTGCAGAGTCTCCTCCTCCTGCAATGAGTATCTTTTTATCACGGTATTTTTCAGGATCTTTCACCATATAGTCTACACCCTTTTTCTCAAACTGCTCTATATTTGGCAGAGGGGGTTTACGTGGCTCAAAGGATCCTAATCCTCCTGCTATAGCAATGACGGGTGCATGTATGATAGAGCCATCTGTCGTTGTGATTTCAAATAGTTTTTCTTCTATACGTTCTATTTTCTCGGCTCGCTCCCCTAAGGTAAACGTTGGCTTGAAAGGTTCGATCTGCTCCATGAGATTGGTCACAAGATCGCCTGCTAAGATGCTAGGATATCCCGGTATATCGTAGATAGGTTTCTTGGGGTATATCTCGGTCAGCTGCCCGCCCGCTTGAGGCAATGCATCGATCAGATGACATTTAAGCTTGAGTAATCCTGCTTCAAATACGGTAAATAATCCGCATGGTCCCGCTCCTATTATTGCTATATCAGTTTTTATCATATCCTACTGGATTCATCATAGAATCTTCAAATCGCCGCAAAACTATTGAATTTCATAATGTAATACGGTATTAGACCTTTTAAGTTTATGAATGAATCGGCAATATGAACAATTGCGATTTTCTCCGTATATATACAGCGGGTTTTGAAATGATTTCAAAAAAAATAATCGGAACTTATAATTATGCTAGTAAAAACGTATGCAAGCGCAGTACATGGAGTGGAGGCACAAACAATTACTGCTGAGGTCAATGCTGGTGGCACAGTAGCGGCAGGTAAGCAAATGTACTTTTTAGTAGGCTTGCCGGATAGTGCTGTGAAAGAAGGATTTCAAAGGATAGAGGCGGCTATTAAAAATATCGGTTACAAAATGCCAAGATTAAAGCTAGTGGTCAATCTTGCTCCAGCAGATATTCGTAAGGAGGGATCGGCCTACGACTTGCCTATCGCTATGGGCATTATTGCCGCTACCAAGCAGATGAATGCCGACCGACTTGGTGACTATATCATCATGGGAGAGCTGGCATTAGATGGTGGCTTGCGTCCGATCAAAGGAGCATTACCTATTGCCATACAAGCCCGTAAAGAGAAATATAAAGGCATCATTTTACCTAAGCAAAATGCTAAGGAAGCCGCCATAGTCAATGATCTAGAAGTATATGGTATCGAAAATCTTACAGAAGCCGTTGATTTTCTAAATGGAGGTAGGGAGTTGCAGCCCACTGAGATGGATACAAGAGAATTATTTACAGATAATATTAATGACTATCAAGTAGATTTCTCAGATGTCAAAGGCCAAGAAAATATCAAACGAGCACTTGAAATCTCCGCAGCTGGGGGTCATAATGTAATCTTGATTGGCCCTCCAGGCGCTGGTAAAACGATGCTCGCTCGACGATTACCGACCATATTGCCGCCCTTGTCACTATATGAGGCATTGGATACTACTAAGATTCATTCGGTTTCGGGAGCACTGGGTCAAGATGCTTCCTTGATCACTGCTCGACCCTTTAGAGCACCTCATCATACGATCAGTGATGTGGCTCTGGTCGGTGGAGGCAGTAATCCTAATCCTGGGGAGATCAGCCTTGCACATAACGGTGTTTTATTTTTGGATGAGCTTCCTGAATTTAAAAGATCGGTACTAGAAGTAATGCGACAACCTATGGAAGAACGACGAGTGACCATATCACGTGCTAGGATTTCAGTGGATTATCCTGCTAGTTTTATGTTGATTGCCAGTATGAATCCATGTCCATGTGGTTACTACAACCACCCCGATAAAGAATGTGTCTGTGGCCCAGGCGTCGTGAAAAGATATCTCAATAAGATCTCGGGTCCGCTACTAGATCGGATAGATCTCCATGTGGAAGTGACTCCCGTATCTTATGATGAACTCAGTACATTTGAGTATAAGTCAGAAACAAGTGCTGATATACGTGCTCGAGTAGAAAAAGCTAGAGAGATACAGCAAGAGCGATTCAAGGATATAAAAGATCTGCACAGTAATGCTCAGATGCCAAGCCGTATGGTGAGAGAAGTATGTCAGATCAACCAAGCAGGCACGGTACTGCTTAAAACGGCTATGCAAAAACTACAATTATCTGCTAGAGCCTATGATCGTATCCTAAAAGTTGCCCGTACAAGTGCTGACTTGGCAGGATCAGAGAATATCAAAATCGAGCACTTAGCTGAAGCCATTCAATACAGAAGTCTAGATCGAGAAGGGTGGAGTGGGTAGCTTATTTAAAAATTTGTGTAGTTGACTAGTTGTCCGTATTGAGTTTCCAGTACTTTTCAATAGTGAATCTAGTATTAATACCATTTATAGTATAAAATGACGCATGTCTGATATGAACTATATCCAATATCTGCGTTAAAAATACTCGGCGTAGCTAAGGCTATGCCTGTGTTTTTTGCCTTGATCTCGAATATATTTCATAAGTCATCTTATCCGCCATTTTACATTATAAATGGTATTACACATTATTGTAATCTCTCTTTTTTAAGTCCAAGTCAACTTTCGGTTTTTAAGTATTACTTATCGTAATGCGCTATTATTTTTCAAGTATATTCTAATCATTGAAAGGTTTAAGAATAAGTTAAAAAACTGTCTGAAGCTATTCATGGTCACAAGAACTTCTCAAGCCAAAAAAATAATCATTAATATTTCTACTATTTAGTAGTCCTAGAAATATGATATATCAATGCACCTATGAGTAAAAATAAAATCAGAAGTTGAAAGATCGGAACACCTCCATATCTAATGGTATTAAGTATGAGAAAGATCACTTTAAAAAATATGAGTACCGAAAATAAAATGATACTTGTTTTGGATGATGATTTTTCTTTCTGCTCCTTCTCTTGTTGTTTCGCAAATTTTAGCTCGGCTTCTTTTATATATTCGTTGAGGGTTTCATCATTCATTTCGCTGGTGTCAACTTTTGCCCTTATGGTATTGAATGAGTCATAATTCTCAACACCTCTAGTAATTATCCTTTTGGCTCTTTTTATCTTTTCCTGGCTTATAATCTCAGAGAAGCTAGCAAGTAATTCTTGATCATAAGTAATTAATTCGTTGTTCTGTCCATCTGTATTAGCAGTGAATAATTTTTCTTTTATTTTTTCAAAGACTTCCCTTTTTGCATCTTGTAGTATAGGTCTTATTTCATATTCCTTGAGTCCTTGATCTCTGAGTTTCTGTACTGACCATTCTTCACTTTTGCCAGAATCTAGATAGGAAACTAGAGTCGCTATGGCTTTCTTCTTGATAATTCATCGAAATAGGATTTAATAAAAATGATTTAAAATTGAAATTTGCATAAAATATCAAGTAATATACTGAATATAGAGTATTT
>JAHDGW010000065.1 GCA_020631635.1 Saprospiraceae bacterium | reverse complement strand
TAGAGCAATGGACTGAAAATCCATGTGTCCCTGGTTCGATTCCTGGAGGTACCACTTAAAAGCCTGATATGCTTTACTGCTGTTGGGCTTTTTTTATGTCCTTTGTTTTGTTAGTTTCATACTATGAGAATATTTAGCCTTTTATTGATTATCTCTTATTATTTTTACCCTTGTAAGCAAGAACAGCCAAAAAGCCAAAACTATATCGTACAAAAAGCTAGCTCGATCCAAATTGATGGAATGGCTCATGAAGAAGACTGGAATACCATAACTTGGAGACCAATAGACCAAAAATGGCTTGGAGAAGATTTTGACAGTCTTGATTTCAACGGGAGGTATAAGATGCTTTGGGGTAATGATCTTTTGTATGTATTAGCCGAAATAGAAGATGATACTTTGATAGATATACATCCTAATGGCTTGAATAAATATTGGGATGATGATTGCCTTGAAATATTTATAGATGAAGACGCCTCTGGCGGTAATCATCAATACAGTCATAATGCTTGGGCATACCATCTCTCTCTTAATGGTAAATGTGTAGATATAGGTCCAGATTCTGTCTTTAGATATTATCCTCATGTTGATTTCAAACGGATAACATCAGGTACAAAAAGTACTTGGGAGCTCGGTATAAGTCTATATAATGAAGATTATCAGGAGGGTAAAACCAATACTCCTGTAAAACTGACTTCAGATAAGACCGTAGGTTTTGCCATTGCATACTGTGATAATGATTACAGCGCTGAAAGAGAAAACTTTATAGGGTCCACCTATGTAGAAGGAGAGGATAAAAATCGTGGATGGATTGATGCAGGTATTTTTGAAAAAATCAACTTAGAATAGGTAACATGTTTTATAGTTGCTATATATGTGCTGAACCATTATATCCTGTATTATGTGTTTAGAAAAATCTCAATGCTATGCATTAAATTGTTAGCGTTGACCATGAAGTGGTCATCTTCAATAGAGAAAATGTCGTATTCATCACCAAAAGCGATGCCACATCTAGAGTAGAAACAATGTATCTACCACAAACTAAAAGCTATAATGAAAACTTACAAGATCCAACTTCAAGAGGTGCCGAGGGCAGCTATATAAAGAAAGATATCATTAAATAAATCTTAGCCAGATACTCTACTTGCCTCGTCTTCAATACCCGTTTTACGGTTACGAGATTTTACATTATTGTTGCCAAAATTATAGCTTATCGATATACTTGCTCTACGGCTATCAAAATTGCCCATACCCTCAGACCGCAATCCGTTAAATTCTGAAAACCCTTCCCAGCCTGACTGAAAGAAAATGTCCTGTACAGAGAGCCTAACATTCATACGATCACTGAAAAACTTACGCTGTAGTCCAAGATTTAGACTCCAACTTGTTTCATACTCAAATACTCCTCCCCATACACCTGGACCAGAATACCATCCACTGATTTCTCCTTTCCATCCTTTAGGCATTGTAAAAGTATGCTGCTGGTAGATGTTATAACTGAAGGCTTGTACATCTACCACCGCACCTTCTCCATAATCCGCTTGATTATTTATATATGAGGTGCCAGCATTGAAATATGCATTCCACCATGGTGAAAAGCCAATAGGAGCTGAAATATTGAATGCATAGATAGTCTGCTCGGCAAGGTTGTCCCAACCTATAAAACTTGCTCTAGGATCTACATCATCAGGCCCTATAAGTCTTGTAATCTGGTCAGTTGTTTTACTATATGATAGCTTAAAATTATACCGATACTGCCAAGTATAACCAAGTTCAATATTATTCACAATCTCTGGGCTCAATGACTCATTGCCCTTACTAAAGGATAGTTCGCTCAGTTGTACTCTAAATGGGTTGAGCACATTATAATCTGGTCTATTGATACGTCGACCATAATTAAGTGCAAATACATGCGCTGGCGTCAATGTATAGGTAAATCCAAGATTTGGAAATAAGTTAGTATAATTCAAATCTACAGGGTCTTCTTGTAAGTCTTCATCATAAGCGGTCAAAACCCCCTGTGCATCAGTAGTCTCTACCCGAAGACCTCCAGCAAAAGACCAAGCCGAGCTCAAAGGTCTTACATAACTTACATAGCCTGCATATACATTTTCATCATATTCAAATCGATTACTTCGGGTATTACTCAGTACTCTATTATCATCGATGATATTGTAAAACTCAAATGTATTATCCGTTGCTACTTTACTAAACTTGGTGCCCAAGCCCAGTTTTCCACCCCATAAGCCTTGCTCATAATCGAGCTTTGCAGTGTATATATCTATATCCGTAGGTGTATCATATGCCGTATTGACAAACGTGAGTAGCTCAAGCTCATTGGCATCAAAATATTTATTTGGTTGATTAAAGAACTGCTTCATTCTAAACTGACCGTAGTCTAAATCAATATTCAATGATCTTTCATCAAGTCGATACGCATAATTCAGATTATAAGATCGCTGATCTGACTCGAGATCATCATTGTTTTCAGCTACTAATATGCTATCTATAAGAGATGGATTGGCAATAGTTGCAATTTCGATACGGTTATCTGATTGCGAATTGCCAGCCGTCGTATTACCACTGATCAAGAATCCCAAGGTAGAATTGGAAGATATAAAAAAGTCAGTCCCCCAACGGTAGTTTGCGGTATTCCGCTCCGTAACCTGAGTATTACTTTCATCCATGAAAAGAGTATTTTGAAAATTTGAGAACCTCATCTCATTCCAAAAATCATTCTGATTATAACCAAGAGTTCCAAAAGAGTTGAGCCTTTTATTTCGATAATTTCCTGTAGCATTTACGTTGTATCTAGTCTCTCTCCCTTGACCATAACTACCACTGAGCGTTCCATTAGATCCTAGGTTTTTATCTTTTTTCATACGGATATCGATGATACCTGCATTACCTTCTGCCTCGTATTTGGCACCTGGATTAGTGATGATATCTATTTTATCTATTTGCTCGGCTGGTAAAGATTGTAGATAATTAGATAAATCATCACCTGATAATGGTAAGCGTTTTCCATCGACATAGATGAGCACTCCAGATCTACTCAATACAGATATATTATCATTATTATCCACAAGCACTCCCGGTGCTTTTCGCAAAAGCTGAAGTGCATTATCACCTGCGCTATTGATAGTTCCCTGTACATTGAATACGGTACGATCAGGCTTAATTTCTACTAATGCTCTCTGGGCAGTCACTACAGCTGTCTCCAGCTCTATACCTGATGATGTAAACTTTAATATACCTAGGTTTTGATCAGGCTCTAGAGCAATATCTATATTAGGGATGATCAGATCCTCTTGTCCTACATAAGTAGCTACTAGCTTGTACGTAAGTTTTGGTATACCTGAAAACCTTCGAGGTCTGTTGTTTCCACTTTGACTAGTCTGTCGTCAGTTTGATCATAAAGTACTACGTTGGCATATATAACTGGTTCGCCAGAGACATCGGTCAACATTCCTGAGATAGAACCTGACTGAGTATAACTACAGGAAAGGATCAAACTGAAAATAAGGGTAAATAGATAACGCATCGAAATAGTAGTTTTAATCATGGCATAGGTGTAATGAAGAAACTATTCATCACCACTGTCAAAGACAATGCAATTTGCATTAAGATGCATTAAAAAGAATGTTTTTTCGTTTAACCTCGCTTTATATTCGATGACTATTCTGTATTGAAAGCTTCTACGACTAATTCTCTATAGCATAGCTTTTTGTCAGATTTTTCATTTACTATATTAATGATTGCGTGGGAGGCCCCGTCTTTAGGCATCTTAGCATCTATAAAATGGCGCTCTAGCTCTCCATCTTGAAGGTGTCTATGAAGTCTAATTGTATTTTTCTTAACCTTATCTCCATCTTTCCAAAACTGTATCATAAAGAGGGGCATATCCCACACATTCCATTCCTTTTGATAGGCTTGAAATAATGCTTCTGCTCTTATCCATTCGCTATGTACTCCAGTGAGATCTAAGTAGTAGCCGTTGAAAGCAGTACTACTTATCTCATCATTGATACATATAGTTGTATCCATAGTTGCACCATTATACGTGGGGGGAATTTTTATAATATCAACTCTCTCTCCTTTTACATACTCAGGGTTATCAAGCAGTTTGAGATCTAGATCATCTTTTTCCAGTTTTCCTAGTACTTTCCAAAAGTATGCCTTATTCATCTGACCTGCATGGAGCATACCTCCAAGATGGGCCTGATACGTAAGCCATATGTTATAATAAATAAACAATGCTGTAGTGAGTGCTATAACAGTCTTTATCAAAAAGCCTCTCTGCCAAATCCTGGCAAAAAAGGCAGCCATCGGAAATGCAAATAATGGATAACTCTGTACCATCGCTCTCTGACCTAGCGCTCCTCCATACCACCAGATATCCCAAGCAAAGACTAAGTAGATAAATATCATACAAAAAGAAAAACTGGATAAAAAAAGAGAGCTCTTTTTACGGTATAAAAGTGTAAAACCCACTAATGAAAAAACTAAAATCGGACTGTAAGTAAGCCAACCACTGCGATAAGAAAATAATCCATCTATGAGGTGTGGTTGCAACCAACTGAAGCCTTGATCTTGATAGCTATATACTATCCAGTCACCCGTCACATATTTCCAATAGATCAGTTGTAGGGCCCCTACTGATATCATAGTCAATACAGAGACTAATAAAAGATATTTATGCTTTGAAAAGAAATCAAGCCTCTCGCTCAGATGCTCACTACCTAGTTTGAGTCCCCACATTATAGGGATTATACATGCAATAATTTCCGTAGGTCTTGTGAGTGCCGCTAGGCCTAGGACCAGACCTATTGCAATAGCATAGCGATAATTTGTATATCGGTACCAACGAATGGTGACATACACTAATAAAGCATACAGAAAGAATAATGTGTTGTGGGTCATGGCCCCATCGATCGCCGAATAATTAAGATAATTGGAACCTAGAGCCACAGCTACTAAAGTAATTGCAACTATATGATCATCAAAATACTCTAATAATATGCTCCTCAATAAGCAAAGGCCTAAAAAAGCATAAAACAAGGCACTCATCGATATCCAAAACTGATAGGGTAATGAAAAGCCATCTGCCTCATATCTGCTGCTCCTGCTCGCTTGTATATGTGCTATCACAAAAAACGGTAGATAATGGATCGCTTGACCCATGCTATACTTCATCACATAATTACCGTTACTATGCTGGTATGCTTGCTGAAGGTCTGGAGTAGGTTTGTACTTATCTAATATCTCATCTTTGAATTCAATCCCCTTAAGATCCTTGTAAATAAACGTGGCAGGCAGATACATATAATATCCTGAGACATCCCATCCTATAGTCGCTTCTGTCCCTGTTTTTTGCCATTTGGGGTAGAAATAGAAATGAGCGATCAAGAAAAATATAACGATAATCAATAACGCAAATAAAGATCTAAATTGATTTTTCTTCGCCCTGTTCATTTACAACCCTTTTTGATATTTAGCTTACTTCCACTCAAAGCTACTGATCATATGCTTGATATCTTCTTTGGCATATGATAGCACTGGCGCAATGGAATCAGGGTTTACCTTGGCGTTGAAGTATAAGCTGGCTCTGAAAAAGTGCTGAGTACTATCTGTCAAAAAAAACTGAACGGGTGATGCCACAGGTCCTCCTATATCAAATTGTAATCCCTCCACTCCTTTTTTGTTTCTGATTATTTTTTCATCTCGATAGTTTGCTTTTTGATTGTGTTCATCAGCGATCTTAAAACTATCGTCCAATAAGTCTACTAGATCTTCCTTGCTACTGATCGCTGTATAACTACAATGAATGTCGTAGTTAAGTGCCTCTGATCGTATATCAAACCAGCAATCATGCTTCTCCTCAAAGAAATTCACTTTTTGTTCGAGTACAGTATGCTGGGGTATATCAAAAACAAAAGGGCAAGCTTCTACTGTGGCCTCCTCATAGCTGCGATTAGGGTATTCTACCTTTGGATACATTCGCGGTTTTGGCAAGCGATCTTGCTCCGTATCGCATGAGGTAAACCAGAATACTATAAAGCAACACAACAAAGTTTTATTGAATAAGTACATTGATCTTTTCTATTCGTCTATTAGAAACGGATATAATCTTAAATCTATATTTTTCGATGACTATTTCTTTGTCCACTTTGGGTAATATTCCTTCTCTTTCGAGTATGAGCCCAGCAAGCGTATCCGATTCTCCTCTATAGTTGTCAAAGTCAGAAGGATCACAATCAATGATACGACAGGCGTCGTTGATTAGGGTTTTACCTTCAAAAATGTAGTTATTATCACCTATTTTGATGAAGTCGTGTTCTTCCTCTTCGTCAAATTCATCTTTAATATCACCGATGACCTCTTCCATGATGTCTTCTAGCGTCACGATACCTGCCGAGCCACCGTACTCATCAACGACAATTGCCATATGTAAGCGCATCTGTTGAAATTCTTTGAGTAGATCATCGATTTTTTTGGACTCGGGTACATATAATACGTTCTCTCTAATTCGCTTTTGCCACTTAAAGTCGCTACCCTCTGCAGCCGTACCGAGTAAATCTTTTACATAAAGAATACCTGTTACTTTATCAAAATCTTCATCGAAGACTGGTATTCTAGAATAACCCTCTTTCCTGATGATTTTGATCAATTCTACATAATCAATATTTTGGTCTACGGCTACTACATCCACCCTAGGTTTCATGATCTGCTTCACGGATGTATCTCCAAACTTGAGTATGCTTTTTAGAATATTGACATCTTCATCAGAAGTACTAGATTTTTCGACTGTTAGGTCTATTGCAGCATCCAAATCTTCCTTTGTAGTATAGATTGATCCTGTTCCGTTTCGGTTCAATCGGTTTTCTAAAGAGGAAGACCATCGTACAAGTACCTTGCTCAATGGACCAAAAAGTCTATCTAAAACAGAAAGAGGAAGTGACATACTTTTTGCAAAGCTTAAATTGTTGACATTGGCGTATATCTTAGGTGCAACCTCTCCAAATAATAATAAAACGGAAGTAACGCCAAATACCGTAATCAAAAAATTAAGCAGACTTCCCCACTGTGTCGCAGTAAGCAGACTATCCCCTATCCATGTGGTGATGCTCGTACCCATACTCAGAAATGCACTATCATCCAAAAGGTCATTTATCAAAGCATACGAGATGACGACGATCGCAATATTGATTAGATTATTGGATATCAATATCGTTGCCAGTAGGGTTCTTGGTTTTTCACGTAGTGCTAAGAGACGCTTGCTAGAAGGTTCTTCCTCTTCTTCGAGTGTCTTGACATCTGTCGGGCTCAATGAGAAAAAAGCCACCTCACTACCGCTAATCATAGCCGAACTAAAAATAAGAAATAATAAAAATATAAATAGTACTGAGGTAGTAGTCCCAGACATCAATATCAATAAGGGTATAGAGTATAAGGGAAGGGTAGGGGGTTCGTCGTCTTGTTCGTCCATTAAGGTTATACTTTGATCATTAAAACGGAAGATCATCGTCTTCTGCCTCAACCACCTTAGATGGGTTGCTCGTGGGCGGCGCTACAGCTGATGTTGTTCCTGGTAGTTCGTCTTTAGCTGATGGGAAGTTATTACCAAAGCCACTTTGAGAGTTGCTGTTTTCTCGTCGATCGAGCGGTCTGAGTAGGCCTGCAACAACTTCAGTGGTTTTTCGGTCATTTCCATCTTTATCTTGCCACTTTCTATGAGTAAGTTTTCCTTCTATATATACTAGGCTTCCTTTTTTTAGATCTCGCTCGGCTCGCTCAGCTAATGCTCTCCACGTGACCACCTCGTGCCACTCCGTAATCTGCTTCCACTCACCGCTTTTATCCTTGTAGTTTTCGTTAGTAGCTACTGAAAATTTAGCTACTGCACTCCCGTTTTCTAAGTGTCGTACTTCTGGGTCCCTCCCCAAGTTTCCAACTAAAGTTACTTTATTGATCATTCTTGATAGTTAACTAAATAAAGTTATCGATTTATCTTCGAAATACAAATCTACGATTCTTGGTTTCCCAATGCTTTGTAATTCTACTTTTTTTACCCATTTCCACCCTGTTTTTAACGTAATTATTTCTTTTTTATTGATCATTACTCTATAAAAAGAGGCATATATATCTTGATGACTTAGTACTTGTTTTCGCTTTTCAATCATTGGTCTGACTTCAACATCAGCAGTATTTATCTCTAAAAATGCTAATAATGGTTTTCTATCAAGCACGTGATCTTCTTTGGATTCTATCATAGGGGGCTCATGAAGATCTTGCCAGATGTCCTTTTCTTCGCGTTGTGTCATCAGTATCTCATCCTTGACTTCAAGGAGCAAGTAATGAAAATATCTACTCCTTCTTTTTATTTTTTTCTTCGGTAGTGGTATTTCTGACACCCTACCTTCTGTATAAGCTTGACATTGGTCCTTAAAAAAACAATGTCTACAATCTGGATTCTTTGGTTTGCAAAATAAAGAGCCAAAATCCATCAAGGCTTGATTAAATACAGATGGAGTTGTTTTCTCAATGATAGGAGTCAAAAATGATCGTATTTCTCGAATTAGAAGAGGATCGTCTTTTCTTAAACTTAATCCCAGATATCTTGATATAAAACGGATCACATTGCCATCTACTACAGGGTGTGGCAGCTCAAAAGCAAAACTAGCAATAGCAGCTGCAGTATAAGGCCCTACTCCAGAAAGAGCCATGATGTCTGTATGAGTTGAAGGAAACTCTCCCCCCAACTCGCTACTCACATACTGTGCAGCTTTATGCATGTTGCGAGCACGAGAATAGTAACCTAAGCCCGCCCAGTGAGCCATCACCTCATCTAATGATGAATCTGCCAGATCATGTATCGTAGGATATGCTTCTATAAATTTTAAATAATATGGAGTGCCCTGCTCTACTCGTGTCTGTTGTAATATAATCTCAGATAACCATATCTTGTAAGGGTCTAATGTATCTTTCCACGGAAGCTTCCTATCGATAGTATGGTGCCAATGGAGTAATGTATCTGTAAAGCTCAAACGATGGTATTAAATAAAATGAAAAGCCGCTCAAAGTTAATGGAGCGGCTCTTATATTTTTATAAAATTAGGTAAGTATCTATTACTTACATGGCTTTACTTCTTGCGATCTCAACACTTCCGTAGTGTTTTTTTATTTTTTCTTTCAAGGCCTTTCTGGCAAAGAATATTCTACTTTTTACTGTACCTAATGGTAAGTCTAACTCATCAGCAATTTCTTGATATTTGTAGCCAATGTAGTGTTGCATGAAAGGAATTCTTATGCTATCATCTAAAGATGTAATCATTCGTTCTAACTCTTTCATCATGATATTTTTACCTGCATCATTGTGAATGGATGTTCCACCAGAATTTATAAAATACATATTATCAGTCTGATCGATGATCGTATTACGCTTCATCTTCTTTCGATAATTATTTATAAATATATTTTTCATGATCGTAAAAGACCAAGCTTTTAGATTTGTTCCGGGACGAAACTTGTCACGATTGGTCATCGCTCTGAATGCTGTCTCCTGATAGAGATCCTTCGCATCTTCTTCACTCTTGGTTAAATTGTAAGCAAAAGAGTGTAGTGGCACTGTAAGTTTGTTGAAGTTACTGTCAAATTCTATTGTAGACATAGCATTAAAGTATTAGTTGTTATAACAAATATACATCTTGTTTAACAAACTTTCAATTGTAATTGAACAAAAAGTTAAACAAAAGACTATACGAAGTTAAACACTATTACTAATCAACTGATTTATAGGCATTTATCAACGAATAGATGCTTAAACAAAATATTACTTCATCGCTAGTATGCTTCTCTTTTCGTGAATATAGACCATTAATCACCCATAAATGAGCCTTCAGTTAACTCCAAGTCGATTGTTTTATTCAATGAAAATTGAATAATTAGTCTTTTTACTTTTGACCTCTAGATAATAGGTATAAAGCAACTAAAAAGAAAATAATATTTGGCATCCATGCGCCAAGTGCTGGGTGCAATGATAGGTTGGTAGAAAATGTTTCTGAAAACTGCGCCAAGACTACAAAGCCTGCTCCGAGTATAATACCTACCGCAAGATTAAGTCCTATGCCGCCTCTTGCCTTACGTGCCGCCACTGCAAAACCGATCAAGGTTAGGATAATAATAGTGAAAGGATCGGCATTTCTGCGATGCATTTCGGTCTCAAATTTTTTGGCTGTACCAAGACCCCTTGAGCGTTCGACGTTAATAAACTCTTGTAGTTTATCGGAGGTCATCATTTCCATCTGCTTGGAGTGCCTTACAAAATCATCAGGTGTAAATTCGAATATCGTATCCAACTCTGTCTTATCGTGCTTGACAAAACGCTCTTTGTTTCCATCAAAAAATCGCTCCTCGTACTTATTTGTCGACCATCGATTAGGCAATTCTTTGAGTTTTAACTTACCCGCCTTTAATACATATACGAGCTTACCTTTTTCGATACGCTCAAACCTAAATGAATGGGCCGTACTATCTTTTTGCTTATAGTATCTGATATATACCTTCTCGGTAGGACTCAAAAAAAAGTGTACGTTATTAGAAAGAACCTTTTTCTGGTTTCGAGATATGTACTTGCTCTCAAATTCATTTTTAATCTTGGTCGATCTTGGTATAACATAGTTTTTTCCATACCAAAATAGACCCGCTATGATACTGGAGGCAACCAGATATGGCACCAATACCCTATTGTAACTTACACCAGAACTCAGGATAGCAATGATCTCATTATCACTAGCTATACGTGAAGTAAAAAATATAACGGCGATCAGAGCAAATAAAGGCCAGAGCTGACCATTTATATAGGGTATAAAATTGACATAATAATCAAACACAACTTCTTGCCAAGTACAATCTTGACTCAAAAACTTAGCAATACGCTCAGACAGATCTATAACCACAGATACCATTGTAATGAGTACAATGGTAAAAAAGAAAGAACTCAAATACTTTCCTATAATATATCTATCTATTTTTTTGAGCATCTGGTTTTGCTAGAGTCTGTGCTGAAGCTTTGGTATCAAAGCATCTTTCCATGATCTAAACGAGCCATTTATGATTTGCTGCCTTGCCTCACCAACTAAATGTAAATAAAAACTGAGATTTTGTAAGGTTGCCAGTTGAGCGCCTAAGGTTTCTTTTACTTTAAATAGATGGTGCAAATACGCCTTGGTATGCACTGCACTTGTCTGACATACTCCTGATGCGTCAATAGGCTCAAAGCACGTTTTCCATTTTGCATTTTTGATATTAATGATACCATCATAGGTATATAACATTCCGTGCCTTGCATTTCTACTCGGCAATACACAATCAAACATATCGATACCCAAACCTATACACTCCAAAATATTATCAGGAGTACCTACTCCCATGAGATATCGTGGTTTTTCTTCGGGTAGTATATCTGTCACTACCTCTGTCATCGCATAGAGGTCCTCGTGTGGTTCACCTACTGATAGACCACCTATAGCATTTATTGGCATATCAGTATTTGCGATATATTCTGCAGATTGCTGTCTTAAGTCTTTATATACACTTCCTTGTATAATCGGTGCAAGTACCTGATCATAACCGTACAATGGTTCACCTTCATTAAATGCCTTGATACATCTCTCCAACCAGCGATGTGTCATATGCATGGACCTCCTCGCATATTTATATTCACATGGATATGGAGTGCATTCATCAAATGCCATGATGATATCTGCTCCGATTTGGCGTTGTATATGCATGACATTTTCCGGCGTAAAAAGGTGTTTACTTCCATCTATATGCGAAGCAAACTTTACTCCTTCTTCTTTTATTTTACGCATTCCAGAAAGGGAGTATACTTGATATCCTCCGCTATCTGTTAAGATCGGACCATCCCAATTCATAAACTTATGCAGTCCTCCTACTTGCTCAAAAATAGACGTGCCTGGCCTTAGGTATAGGTGGTAAGTGTTACCTAGAATGATATGTGCATTGATCGTATCCTTCAGCTCCTTTTGGTGAATACCTTTTACAGTAGCCGCCGTACCTACTGGCATAAATATAGGTGTCATTATATCTCCATGGTCGGTAGATAATACTCCTGCTCGAGCTTTGCTCTCAGCATCTTTATTTTGTAATTGATACGATATCATATCGTAAAGGTACTATGCAAAGTGTGGATTTCCCATCATCTAGAAAATCTTGCCATATCCATTTTTACTAATACGCCTAGCATAATGCTAAAACCCATCAAAGCAGAACCACCCTTACTGATAAAAGGTAATGGAATACCGATCACTGGCATGACTCCCATAGACATCCCGATATTGACAAAAAAGTGTATAAAAATTATTCCTGCTACAGCATAGGCATAATTTGTTATAAACTTGTTTTTGGCCCGCTCAGCAATACGTGTAATCTGTATCATCAAGAAAAGAAATAACAAAATAACACCCAATACCCCTAAAAAACCCTGCTCTTCCCCCACCGTACTGAATATAAAATCAGTGGTTTGCTCAGGTACATAATTGAGCTTGGTGAAGTCTCCCTCCAGAAAGCCCTTACCTTGCCAACCACCAGAACCTATAGCGGTTTTAGATTGCAGAATATTATAAAGAGAGCCTCTAGGATCACATTCATGGGGTCTCAACCAAACTTTTATTCGCTCTTGCTGGTGGGGTTTGAGTCCATGATCAAACGCAAATTTACTGCCAAATGAAATAAGACTCCCCAATAATACGGTCGGTACTATAAGCAAAGCCAACCTCTGAAAGCGATTGAAATATGCTATCGCTCCAAATATCAAGATCAAGATAATAGCTAAGCCTAATGAATACCATAAGTACTCAGCATAAAACAAGAAAAGTACAAAAGTAGTAGATGCTAGCATAATCAAATAATTCCAGCGATCAAAGCGAAGTTTATTTATCAAGATCAACATCGCAGGTAGTGATAATAGAAGTACCACTGTCTTAGGGCTAAATATCAAAGACAAAATCAAAATCGCTAACATCCCTAGGGAGATGATGTATAGTGTAGGTGAAAGTCCGTTCCTGAAAAATAGTATAAAAAATGAACTAAAGACAAGTGCCGATCCTGCATCTGGCTGAAGTAATATCAAAAACATAGGTATGCCGATGAGGCCCAAACAGACAAAAATAGACCTCCATTGGCGCAAATCACTCTTAAAATAACTCAAATAAGATGACACTGCTATTGCTGTACCAAATTTGGCAAACTCTGAAGGTTGTATAGAAAAACCAGAAAAACCAAACCATGATCGAGCACCCTTAATCTCTACTCCTACCAACAAAACTAAGAGCAGTAAAAACAATGTCACTGCATATATAGGATAAGCCGTAGATTGCCAAAATTTCCAATCAATGGTCAAGGTAGCCAGAAATACTAAAACTGATAACCCGACCCAAATAGTCTGCTTGCCGATGATAGTACCAAAATCAAAATAAGCATATACTTGATTGGGGTCATAAGATGCTGCATGCAACATCATCCAACCTATAATGAGCAATGCCACGTAAAGGGCTATCGTAATCCAATCGATCTGGGATCGTTGTAGAATGCTCATAGTAGACTGTCCTTACTTGACCAAGTCTCGTTTATCTATATTATCCATCACCGGTATAGAGGAGGGGAAGGCACTTTTTAACTCCAGTAAAAATACCTGTAGTGACCTCTTATCCTCCCAGGCACCTACTTTTACTTTATAGTATGGCATTACATGCTCCCATTCTATGTGTTCATCTGGATACATTCTAGTAAATTTAGCTCTGGCGGCTTCCATTTTACGTCTATCGTCTGTAGTGATTATTTGTATTCTCCATGCTTTCTGAGCACTACTCAGTCTACCTTCTTCTACAAACTTAGTCATCATCTGAGATACCTT
>JAHDGW010000419.1 GCA_020631635.1 Saprospiraceae bacterium | reverse complement strand
GTTAAAAATACTCGGCTTAGCTAAGGCTATGCCTGTGTATTTTACCTTGATCTCGAATATATTTCATAAATCATCTTATCTGCCAATTTACATTATAAGTGGTATAACTTTGTTATAAGATTGACATACTCTTATGCTTATAAACAGCTATTCCCTAGCTTTGATATTAAACAAAATAAATCATGACCCTAGGAGACCTTTTCAATCTACTATCACAAAATCCAGCAATCATTCTTTTTTTCTTTGTTGCCGTTCCTTTGACGGCTTTATTGGCTGGTATATTCGGTCGAGGAGAAGGACACCTCAATCCTTGGAAATATCTGTATTGCATATTGATCTATCTTACGATGATACCTGGGATATTTGCCATTACTTTAAATGTCTATACCTTTTTGTTTGAGCGACAGAGTATATACAATACCAATCTATATACACAGATATTGCCACTTATTTCTATGATCATAACCATCTTGATCATCCGACGCAATGTTGACCTCATAGAAATACCTGGATTCGACCGATTGTCAGGATTGGTATTACTCCTGACAGGTATTATTTCCTTTATGTGGATACTGGATCGTACTCATATCATAGCTATAGCGATTTTGCCATTTCAATGGGTGCTGATTCTGTTTCTCGTCTTATTGGTCGCGATACGTTTTGGTTGGAAACGATTGATGTCTTAAGTGGCGGCTATCCACTTAAATTCGTACTCTTTGTTAGGTATCTTGATCCGCTCTGCGATACGAGTAAGTCGATCGGGTAATCTCATAAGATAATCTCTTGCTTTTTCTGCTTGCTCATTGAGTCCCTGTACGTTGCCTATATCCCAAGTCTTTAGTAGTTGCTTCAAGATATCGATATAATCTTCGGTCGTATATACTTTTACACGTTGTGCTGCATCTGAGAAGTGATCCCATAATTCTCCCATAGATTGACCACTTTGTCTCATAAAGTGAGCAGGCATCACTATTTTTTTACGCATCATATCCTCAAAGGCCAGCATCATCTGACTCGGGTCTATAGCTAAAATTCTCTTTACAAACTCCATATAGGCACCAGCATGTCTAGCTTCATCTCTAGCGATTACGCTGCACATTTTGGCGAGAAGATCATTACCCGATTTTTTGACTTGGCTAGCCACACGTCTATGGGATATATTGGTCGCAAGCTCCTGAAAGCTAGTGTATACAAAATTGCGATATGGATCATGACTTGTGCCGATGTCAAAACCATCACTGATCAGATATTGAGTAGTGATTTCCATTTCTCGCATATTGACTCTGCCAGATAGGTATAGATACTTACTGAGTAAATCACCGTGGCGATTTTCTTCCGCAGTCCATGATCTTACCCACTGAGACCAACCATTTTTACCCTCTTCATCTACTCCTTCTATCTGGATCAGCCACGACTCATAGGTAGGTAGAGCTTCTTCGGTAATGGTATCGCCGATAAGTACGGCAAATAGATCATAACTCATTTCATTGGCCTGGCCTTGAAGTTCTCTGATTTCTTCAAAAAACTCTGGGCTATTAGATTCTGGTAAAAAATCTGATGGTTGCCAGTTTTCTTCTATCGGTTTGAGAAATCTCTTTATCAAATCATCCATTGATTTTTCAATGGTCTGCATGACTTCTAGACGAATGTT
>JAHDGW010000064.1:11341-14134 GCA_020631635.1 Saprospiraceae bacterium | reverse complement strand
AAATAAATTCAATTATAGCATACGTACTTCTGAGCGATATCAAGCTCTCAAAAATAAGTATCTAAGTGCTACCATAGAAGAAATAAGTGCTGATTTAGAATCTTCTAACTGGGGGACTCTCGATATCATCACGATGATGAAAGAACTCTCTAACCCTGGTCATCTTGGAGAAAAAGTACGTAATCGATCTATGACTAAAAAGACTTCAAAGATGTATAAATCGATCATGGCCCATTCGCAATGGTCGAAGCTAGAAACGCAATGGAAACTCATGGAAAAGGAATCCAGAAAACAATTTGCGACCAAACGTAAAATGAAAGTCTTTGCCTATAATGAAGCTGGAGAAAAAGAGGTCACGATGAGCCCGATAGACTCCGTACGATATCATCAGATGCATATGCAATTAGGCTCTATGTCTGTAGAGCCCAATACGGGGCATATCAAAACATGGGTAGGAGGTATAGACAACAAATATTTTCAGTTTGATCATGTCAATGATCGTGGGCAACGTCAGGTGGGGAGTACTTTTAAGCCTTTCGTATACGCTACGGCTATCAGCGAGTTAGCGATGTCACCATGCCTGCGAATACCAGATACACCTTGTACTATACCAGCAGGAGATAGCGACTGGGGCTTACGAGAGACTTGGTCACCAGATAACTCTGATGGTAAGCATTCGGGTTTGGAAATTACTCTTAAACAAGGGCTTCGAGACTCCAAAAATTCTATTTCTTGTCAATTGATCAAGAGATTAGGAAGCGTAGGGCCTATCAAAGAGATTTGTAGCAATATGGGGATAAAATCTTCCCGTATTGCCAACGGTCCAGCAGCAGCCTTGGGAGCATCTAATCTATCTGTATTTGAGATGACAGGAGCGTATACCACCTTTGCCAACAATGGAGTCTATACCGAGCCCATATTTGTGACAAGAATAGAAGATAATCGTGGCAAAGTAATCTACAATGCATCCGCCAGCCAAGAAAGTGCTCTCAATGAATCTACCAACTATGCCATGGTAGATATGCTTCGTAATAATGAAAGCCCAAGGGCAGGACAGTTGAGTACTCCATTCGGTGGGAAAACGGGTACCACCAATGACTTCACCGATGGATGGTTTATGGGAGTGACCCCAGAGCTAGTGGTAGGCACATGGGTCGGTGGTGACAATAGCTGGATACGTTTCCGTACAGCACCGTTAGGTTATGGAAGTCAAATGGCAAGACCTTTTTTCTTAGAATTTATGAAACGCATAGAGCGAGACAAATCCCTTGACTGGAATAGCGAAGTATCATTCTACATCCCAAAAGAACTAGAAGTCACGGTGGACTGTGGCGTATACGACTCCCTTTTCTACAATGCACCTGTTGATGAAGACCCAATAGAGGAAGAGTCAGATGATGAGTTTGAGGAAGAGTTTTGAGCTTTTTGCATAAGTATTTCTATTATTGAGATAGTATAATTTAATCAGATTCTTCATAGCCCAACTCGAATATCCCAATAGTATCAGGCAGCTCTAATTGGTTGGTATTATAGAATATTTTTGCAGCCTCAATGTAACTAGTATTGTGACAATCAATACCAAATAAATAATTGAGTTTATTTGTTTCCCTATCTAGAGTTGCCGCTATGTATGAACAAGCGTTTAAAAGACATTCACTATCGAATCTAAAATTTATTGGGAAAGGACTTCGTGATGTTTTTATCGCATAATAATCTTCTTCTATCGAAAAAGAAGAAGTATCAATTATTACACTGTCTAAATCATACCACCTTTCAACTATTATTGCTTGAGTAGTACCATTGAAGTACAAAGAATCCATGAAAAGTAGATGTCTTGTTTGGAAGTCAAACGATTGTAAAAAATTGGGCCCATCATAATGACGCTCAATCTTTTCATCATTATAATCTTGATAACCATTTTCATTGAGAGTAAATAGCTCTACATCGCTTATTCGAGTATTAAGATCATAAATATTGCCCAATGAACATACTTTCTCCTCTTCACAAGACATTAAACAAGCTGTCAAACTAAATATTAAAAGCGATTGAAATACAAAAGACATCGAAGTAGAAATTTTATCTTTTTTCATAGCAATTATTTGTGTCGAATATAATAAATCCACAATGAACCCACTTAAAGAATTTGGCGTATAGAATTGTTTAGATCTATCATGTACTAGATGATCCAGCTGCGTAAGTTCAATTAGATTGTGCTTTGTACTAGAGATAATCCAATAGAAATTGACTATGCTGATTAGTCGATAAAATACAAGTTGCTTTTTACGTACGTAATTAATAACTTTATGATATGAAAGTCATCAATTATACAGAGCTGAGATTAAATCTAAAACATTGGTTAAACTCTGTTTTTGATGATGCGGAAGAGGTTATTATTAAGCGAAAAGATCAAAAAGATTTGGTGCTTATTTCATTAGAGGAATATAATTCTTTAGTGGAGACTAATTACTTGTTGTCAGGAAAAAATCGTGATGTCATTCTAGAATCTTTGGAGGAAGTGAGTCAGGGTCGGCAGCAATATCATGAATTTATCGAAGAATGAAATTAGCTTGGTCCAGTAGAGCTTGGAGTGATTATTTGTATTGGCAAAGCAGCGATAAACGAAAGTTAAAGAGGATAAATATACTGATCAAAGAAATATCTAGAGAACCCTTTATCGGAATAGGAAATCCTGAGCCCCTAAAGCATGAGTTACAGGGATTTTGGTCAAGAAGAATAGACAAAGAACATCGTTTAGTATATCGAGCCACTGAAGAAGAATTACTGATATTGAGT
>JAHDGW010000064.1:8142-11327 GCA_020631635.1 Saprospiraceae bacterium | reverse complement strand
CATAATGTTTGCAAATCTCTGGATACAATAGATTTTCCAGAACCCTATACTTCCATAACACAAAACTAAAGCGGTTTAGCTACCTTTGTACCCAGTATGGAACACTTACCTGAGCACGATAACCAGCCGACTAGTAAGTCGAGTTGGGTAAAGTATATCATCATAGCCATGTGGACACTTATGATATTAGGCGTTCTTTTGGCTGCATATATTTTTTATAGCCTATCTAACAGTGATTTACCAAGTTTCGAGGAGTTAGAAAATCCGCAGTATGATTTGGCATCGATCATATATGATTCTAATAATAAAACCTTTGGTAAGTACTATATCGAAAATCGAGAACCCGTACGATACGAAGAGCTATCTCCCAACATTATCAATGCACTTGTCTCTACAGAAGATGCTCGATTTTTCAGCCATAAGGGGATAGATGTCAGAGCTCTTTTTAGGGTGGGTTTCAAAACTGTATTACTAAGCAATGAGGACTCTGGTGGTGGATCAACCATTACACAGCAGCTAGCAAAACTCTTATTCAAAAGACCTAATTTAAGAAGACTCAATAAAGTGCAGCGGCTCAAAAAACTTGTAGAAATTAAACTGAAAGAGTGGATTACTGCAGTACGATTAGAGAAGAGTTATACTAAAGAAGAGATCATGGCGATGTATCTCAATAAGTTTGAGTTCATCAATGGTGCTCATGGTATACAGGCCGCAGCAGAGACCTATTTTGATCGACGTCAAGACGAACTTAGCGTAGCAGAAAGTGCGGTGCTCGTGGGTATGCTCAAGAACCCATCGCTTTATAACCCTCGAAGATTTGCCGAAAAGCACGGAATAGACGAAATATTGTGCTTTCTCAAATGAAAAAATACGGACATATTGAGCAAGAGTCTTTGGATACGCTATATGATAAGCCTGTCGATATGTCGAGATTTAAAAGAGAATCTCAGAGCGAAGGGATGGCTCCTTATTTCAGAGCAGAATTGACGAAGTGGCTAAAAAATCTATTCGCCAAAGAAGAAATGCAAAAGCCTGAGGGTGGCGCTTATAATATCTACAAAGATGGTCTTCAGATTTACACGACGATTGATCTCAATTACCAAGAAAAGGCAGAGAAAGCGGTCAAAGATCATATGAAAGTTAATCAGGCGGCATTTTGGAGAGTTTGGGATCGTAAAGATCCATGGTCATTTGAGGCCGATGAAGCACAAAAGGCTTTACGATATGAAATCTTAGAACGTAAGGTGAAAGCAAGTGATCGCTATCTATCTCTGCGTTCAAGATATCTGGACGGAGTTATCAGTGAGATCCGAAAGGACTATAAAGAGGTGCCGATGTCTGATAATGTCATCAAGGCATTAATTAAAATTAATGAAAAAAAATCTGGTTTTTCAGCAGAGGAGAGCAACGGTAAACTCAAAAAGAAATATCGAGACTTTTATCAGAGTGTATTGAAGTCAAAGGCATGGCAAACGCTAGCTGCCAATTGGGATAATCTCCAAGAGGCCTATAAGGAAGAGTTTAGAGATACCAAGGTTAAAATGATGGTATTTGACTATAATGAGCAAGGAGAAGTAGAAAAAGAAATGACGCCTTATGATTCTGTTAGGTATCACAACAAACACTTGCAGGCAGGATGCCTCGCCGTGGATCCAAAGACGGGCTATATCAAGGCTTGGGTCGGTGGAGTAGGGCATAAATATTTTAAATACGATCACGTCAACTCTCGTCGCCAAGTAGGGTCTACGATCAAGCCATTTGTGTATACGACCGCCATAGCTTTACAAGGGATTTCGCCTTGTCAAGAGTATGATGATATACAATATAGCATAGCCCCTGGAGATGCCAATTTTGATATGGACCAGCAATGGTCACCTGCCAATGCCAATGGACTTTTCACGGGTAACAAATACAATCTATATCAAGGATTGCTCTATAGTAAAAACTCTATCACCGTACGTATCGTGAAGGAGATGGGCAACGTAGATGTGATCAGAGAGCTACTGGATAATGTCGGTATTGCTAAAGACAAACGTTTGGACAATGGGCGTCTTGCTGTACCTCGACTACCATCCATGTGTCTCGGTGCTGCAGATCTTACTTTACTGGAGATGTCCGGTGCCTATACTACTTTTGCCAATAATGGGGTCTATACGGAACCTATTTTTATCAATCGTATAGAGGATAAAAATGGTAAAGTAATTTACTCGGGTGTACCTGATAGAAATGTGGCGATCAATCCAGCATATAATGCCGTGATGGTGGATATGCTCAAAAATAATATTGGTGGAGGATTTGGTATTAAATCGGATGTAGGCGGTAAAACAGGTACGACCAATGACTATGCAGATGGCTGGTTTATGGGTATTACTCCTGAGTTGGTAGTGGGCGTTTGGGTAGGTGGTGATGATAAGTGGATTAGATTTTTGACCTTAGAAAATGGGCAAGGGTTTGTACTGGCTAGACCTATTGCACAGAAATTACTAAAAGCGCTAGAGGCAGACAAAGACAGTGGATACAACCCCAATGCAAAATTTAATAAACCACCTCAAGAATATTTTGACTTGGTCGATTGTGCTAGATATAAGCAGGTAGCGGTCGAAGATGAACAATCGCAGATACTCGAGGAAAAAGTGCAATCCGACGAATTTGAAGAAGAGTTTGAAGAAGAAGAATTTGAGGAGGAGTTTGAGGAATAGTTAAAAGTGGAAAGCCAAAAGCCAAAAGCGACTCCCATAATACAACCACCGAACAACGAAATCCGACCATCTAGCAACCTCTGAAATCTGATATCTAATAATCTAAAATCTTAATACAATAATCAAAACTTATAAATCATGAATGCACATAAAGCAAGTTTTATCAACGGCGCAATTTTAGTTTTAATGGGGCTTTGGGGAGCATATGCAAGCGGCTCTTTTGGAGGAGGCGGATCACCTACAGCCTTCATTCCTGTGGGGATAGGCGTCGTACTCCTATTACTTAACGGTGGAGTCAAAAAAGAAAATAAGGTAATAGCTCATATCGTAGTATTACTTACATTTTTGACCATTTTCGCATTAGGTATGCCACTCAAGGCGGCATTAGGCAGAGGCAATACGATGGGAGTTGTACGACTAGCGCTTATGATTATCAGTTGTATTTTTGCTATGGTATATTTTATGAAAAGCTTCAGCCAGACTCGC
>JAHDGW010000064.1:0-8126 GCA_020631635.1 Saprospiraceae bacterium | reverse complement strand
AATACAGAACTACCGTTTGTGAATTTAGGAAATCATCACGTGCTCAACATTTTGGTCTTGGCAGGTGCATCATATTATGGTATGCAGGAAGTAGGCAAGCAGCTGTACTTCCTGTTTCCTATTATGGCGGCAGTGATCATGCTCGTATTGACCAATGGTCTTAGGGCTGGAGTAGTCAATAATGTTAGAGTTTCACTCTTGCTCAATACCGCATTGCTGATCTATCTTTCATACAGCTTTTATATCGAATATGTCAAAGGATATATCGTAGCTCTTACCTTTTATGTACTTGGACTGATGCTCATTTCTATAATGAGTGTAGGCATTCGTTACATGCTATTTTTACGAAAACCTCAGGTGTAATTTGTCTAGGGTACTATCTTATTAGCCCTTATTTTTTTACTAGTTTTTGGATGATTTTTTGATCATCAGAGCTACTCATGACTGCTAAGTATACACCTGAACCTAAATGCGATATATCCATGTCTTTTATGTTATCTGCTTTGAACACTGATTGCCCTAAAGTATTGATAAGCTCTAATGATGAAATAGCATAACCGCTTGCAATATTAAGAATTCCATTGGTCGGGTTTGGGCTCAATAAGTAAGCCATGTTGTAATCCTCTAGGTCGTCGGTATCGCTTGTAATTTGTTTTAAAGAATTGAAAAAAGCAATAGTCTGCGATAGTGCAGGTTGTACACATCCACCATGATCACGATCATCACCTAGATTAGCTGCTTCTACCTCAGTAGCACCATTTGCAGTCATGACTTCTATAGCGAGTTCAGAGTTTCTCCAAGTTACTTGATCATCACCCTTACAGTAAAAGAGCCGAGTTGGACTCTCAGGAGCCCAATCATACACATCATTATCGGCTAGTGCAATGCTGAAAGGATGATCAGGATTATTGATGATAGCATCGCTGATGCTGTCTTGCATAGTTAGTTTTGGAATAGACATTCCATGTCTAGAAACTAGCGTATCGATCATTCGTTCGTTGAGTTCAAAAAGGTCAATATTTTCATTTTCAAACTCAGCAATATCGCCTAGATACTCAGGGCGAAAGATCTCAGATAGCTCATAGCCTCCCAGTAGTTCAGGATAGGCTATTTTCATAGATATCGATACATTGACCAAGTAGCCTACAAAGAAATATTCTGTATCGCCCAAAGTAAAATCGATCATTCTTTCTGATATGCTATACGGTCCACTCATATGAGATGCCGCAGTGACGCTATATCGATCACTATGGTTTTGTTGCAATTCTCGATGTAGTGCCATACCTGCATGGCCACCTTGACTATAGCCGCTGATGAATAATTGATCATTGACATTGAATCCCATGAGGTCTCCACTTCCCTTGACGGCGTCTAGCATATCTACAGCAACCCAGGCTTCACTAGCTGCATGTATGTAGGGGTGAGGTCCCTCAGATATACCTAGCCCTAAAAAATCAGGCGCAATAGTGACATATCCGAAAGATGCGATGATCATCCCGAGTTCATAGCCTCCTTCAAGCAATGATGGTACATCATTGCGATCGGCTACAGTGCCATGCTGATTGCAATGCATCGGGAAAACGGCATCCTCATCTACAGGCACCATCACTAAACCAGAGAGAGTCGTACTATCCTGATTGATATCTACACTTCTATAGCTTACGCGATATAGGTCGATATCATATTCTGCGGCCACAAAGTATATACTTTGTATTTGCGCTTTTGGGAAAACACCTATTTTCTCAAAGCTTACAAGCTTTTGGCTACAAGCTGCATTTAGAATAAATAGGGTAGAAATGATGGTTAGGCAATATTTCATTTTAGGTAGATTTAGGAAAGTAAAATTATAATTTTTATTGATACCCCAAGCAAAACAAAAATATTAGAATCACCAAGAGCTCTTATATGGGCAATATCATTACTTTTGACCCATGGAATTATCTAATATGAAATTCTCCCTTCAGTTTGTCTTGATCATGGGTCTAGCCTGTATATTGTCTTCTTGTGTTCCAGAGATAAAAAGGGAAATTACATCCATAGATTTGGATACTAATACTCCTTTATTTAGAGAGGTGACTGACTATATCGTTGATGAGAAAATTGATAGTCTAAGTTATCTATTCAATGATCGAAATGCCAATCGTCGGTATCTGACAGCACGAGCCTTCAGCTCCTTAGAAACGGGTTTATTGACCGATAGTCTTGTAGCTTTATTAGATGATAAGGTGATTGCAGTAAGGGTAGAAGCGGCAAAATCCCTAGGTCAGCTAGGTGCAAATAAAGGGCTATCTCCTCTAGTTTCTTCTTTTAAGACCCAAGATACCACTGATGTCAACAATGATTTTAATAGAGCTATATTGGAATCGGTTGGTAAACTAGGCGATGAGCAATATTTAGAGTTGATATCGAGTACCAAAACGTATCGAAAATCTGACAATTTACTATTACTTGGTCAAGCGCGGAGCATTTATCAATTTATGCTTAGAGGCATTACCAATGAAAAAGCAACGGCACTCATGATCAATAATCTTACGGATAATGAGATTTCTGACGACATTCGTCTTGTTGCGGCCCACTATCTCAGTAGAGCAAAAGATATTTCTCTCGAGGATTACAAATTTAGATTGGCAGAGATTTTCACAAGAGAGGAAAATGTACTGATCAGAATGGAGCTGGCCAGTATTCTTGGTAAGATTAATGATCTTCAGATTTTGAGTTACCTAAAAAATCAATTTGCCATTGAGAAAGACTATCGAGTCAAACTTAATATTATCAAGGCATATGGTAATTATCCATACATAGAAGTCATAGATGATATTTTCGAGTTATTGAAAAATAGAGACACTCGTATTGCTTCTGCGGCCGCTGATTATATGTATACATATGGACAGCCTGCCGATGCCCTCATTTATAAAACCTCACTCAAGGATAGTTTACCACCTCTTGTAGAATCAAAAGTCTATAGAGCCATTTTAAATCAACTCCCTCATTATTATACCAATTCTAGAAATCAACTTCGCAGCGATATCCTAGAGAGAATATCTATGAATGATGATACCTACATCAAGGCCGCATATATAGAGTCATTGGGATATGACCCCATGAGCTACAAGGTACTTGAAGAAATGTATGAAGATGAGAATAGCAGTATTGTGAAGACATCGATCACACAGGCACTCGCAGCTATATTGAAAGATCAAAAGACGGTATATACCTATAAAGCAGGCATCAGAGGAGTAAGGAGAAATATTTTGACTATATATAAAAATCTACTAGCACAAAATGATACTGGTATTGCTGCAGTGATAGGGACTTCTATAGCGGATGAAAAATCAGGATTAAAACCACTTATTGATAGTACAGAGTTTATATCAAAAGCAATCAGTAGATTGCAAATTCCTAGACAGATAGAAGCGCATCAACAGTTGACTAAGGCACTCAGTTATGTGACAGAGCAGGATCAAAACTCAAATCTTCAGATTAAGGTAAAAAAAGTAAATTGGGCGGCACTAGAGGCGGTAAGTGATAGTACGGTCGTCGTCATAAAAACAAATAAAGGGAATATAAGTGTAGAACTATATCCTGCCAGAGCACCAGAATCGGTTGCCAACTTTATTAACTTAATTAACGATAACTTTTATGATGAAAAGATTTTTCATCGAGTTGTTCCCAATTTTGTAATACAAACAGGATGCCCAAGAGGTGACGGGTATGGAGGACTAGATTATGTGATACATAGTGAATTAGCAGATGCCATTTATGATGATGAGGGCTACTTAGGTATGGCCTCGGCAGGTAGGCATACGGAAGGTACTCAATGGTTTATAACTCATAGACCTACCCCGCACTTAGATATGCGCTATACCATATTTGGAAAGGTGATCAAAGGAATGGATGTCGTACATGATATAGTACAAGGAGATAAAATTGTAGACGTAATCATAACCAAATAATGGAATTAAGAAATACCGCACTCACCCTAAGACATGAAGCTCTTGGAGCTAGAATGATGCCTTTTGCGGGCTATAATATGCCCGTTAGCTACACTACCATTATAGAAGAACATCTTGCAGTAAGGAGGTCTTGTGGCGTATTTGATGTTTCGCATATGGGAGAGTTTATTGTCAAAGGGGTAGAGGCCACTCAATTACTATTGCATACATTGAGTAATGATGTAAGTAAATTATCACCCGGGGAAGCGCAATATTCTTGTATGCCCAATGATAAAGGTGGTATCGTAGACGATCTATTAGTATACCGACTTTTTCAAGATCAGTGTAGTGAAGGTGAGGAGGCGTATATGTTAGTAGTCAATGCAAGTAATATTAAAAAGGACTTGGAGTGGTTGACCTCTAAAAATACTTATCAAACTAAAATAATAGATATTTCTGACCGTACGGCCTTATTGGCAGTACAAGGCCCAGATGCTGCCGTAGTATTACAAAGTATGACGGATATCGATCTAAAGGAAATGGGCTATTACACCTTTGCTAAGGGAAAAGTGCTTGATAAGGAGACTGTATTAGTTTCTGCAACAGGATACACGGGTGCTGGAGGTTTTGAGTTGTACCTCGATCAGGATAATGCAGTTGCTCTCTGGGATGAATTGATGGCAAAAAATGTAATGCCCATTGGTCTTGGAGCAAGAGATACCTTGCGTTTAGAGATGGGCTATTGTCTTTATGGAAATGATATCAACGATACTACTTCTCCAATAGAAGCAGGATTATCTTGGATTACTAAGTTAAAGAGAGAGCAAAATTTCCCTTCTAAAGAGAGGTTTCTCAAACAACGAAAAGAAGGAGTGCAAAGAAAACTGGTTGGGTTTAATCTAGAGGGAAAACGAGTACCTCGCTATGGATATGAAATATTTAATAGCAATGATCAGTTGATAGGGAATGTTACTTCTGGTACTATGTCTCCTTCGCTAGGATATCCAATTGGGATGGGTTACGTTGCTCTTGATCATGCAGCTGAGGGAACTAGTATAAAAGTCAAAATGGGTAAGAAATTATACCAGGCAGAGATTGTAAAGACTCCTTTTTATAAGGAATAATGGTAAGATGAGTATGTTATAATAATGCCCAGGCTCAACAAATTCTGAAATCTTAAGTTTACTATAGGTATCAAAGCTAAATCCAGATGCCATGCATATCGTAAATGGTAAAAATAAGTTTATCGAAGAATGGGGAAGGCTTGGTATCTCGTGGGGTATCAATAAGTCTATGGCCCAGACTCATGCGCTTTTACTTATTAGCCCTAAGCCGCTCAGCGCAGAGGATATCAAAACAGAACTAGGTATAAGTGCTGGAAGCGCCAATATCAGTTTAAATACCTTGATAGATTGGGAGCTTATCGAAAAAATGCAAATCCCAGGATCTAGAAAAGATCATTTTGTGGCCGAAAAAGATATGTGGACCATATTTAGTAAAATAGTCATGAATCGTAAAAAACGAGAACTGGACCCTATGGTTGCCTTATTGAATGACCTGTCGGAAGTTGAGATTTCATGTCAAGAAAGTAATGAATTCCATAAAGTACTAACCGATCTTCGTCACTTCTCTCAACGTGCAGATAAAGCCTTGGTCAACCTATCTAGTCTAAAATCTAATTGGTTGATGAACGGTGCCATGAAGATGATGAGATAGTCAGCTTTCTTGTAGTAATTCCAATATTCTTTTTCTAAGCTATAGATAAACTTATTTTGACTAAATTGTAGTCAAAATCAAGCGATAAGTCAACTATGAAATTACTTCCTATCAAAGCGCTTACGCCATCTCTAAATTTAATCACAGAGTCTTCATCCTTTTTCAGATACGCCAAAGAGCGTTACCCAAAGTATGTTACTAGCGGATTTTATACCGAGAATGATAAACCTGCAATTTTTATATACGAGATCAATGATAGCTTCACGATCAGACGTGGAATAGTCGCAAGCACTCATGTATCGGATATTGCCAATGGGCATATCATACCTCATGAGAAAACACTTGCCGCTAAGGAGCAGCATATGATACATCTTATGTTGCAAAGACAAGCGCAGATCAAGCCCACATTGTTTGCCTACCAAGATGATGATAAAATCAATGATTTTATCCATAAAACCTGTGAAAAGGAAGATACTTTTCTGGATATATTTTTGGAGGAGTCGGCAGAGGTACATCGTTTTTGGAAGCTCTCTAAATCAAAGGAAATAGAGTGGGTAGTTAATAGTTTTAAAGCCATCAATAAGGTTTATGTGGCGGATGGTCACCACCGATGTTCTACCATGGCACGATTGTATGGAGAAAAAGATATTCAGATAGGAGAAGGCCATGATAGCTCTATTTTAAGTGCTTATTTTAGTTGGTCTCAGTTAAAAATTTATGATTTCAATAGAGTGATATCATTGGAGGATTTTATGTCATCTACGGAGTTTGTGGTGAGATTATCTAAGTATGCTAACCTAAAACCCATAAAAAGTGCCGCTAAGCCCTCGAAGAAATATAGACTTAACTTTTATATCGATCATCAGTGGTATCAGATGCAATGGAAGAAAAAAACATTGAACCTATTTATACAAGAAAATACGACCATTGATTATCAAGTATTTAATGAAATTATAATCAAAAAAATATTGGGCATCGAAGATGTAAGGTCAGCCAATTGTATAGAGTATGTAGAAGGTATATCAGGTATAGATTCTATTGAAAACAAAGTAGACTCTGGGATATCTAGTGTTGGTTTCTGCTTATACCCGGTCACTAAACAAGAATTGATTGCATTGGCCGATCAAGGAATACCACTACCACCTAAGAGTACGGCGTTTGTGCCGAGAATAAAAAATGGAATGATTGTCCAAAAACTATAATACAAGACGATTGAGATGAAGAAAATAAGTGCAGATAGAATACATACCATAAGTCATGGTGTATTGACTGATCATGTGATTGTTTATAGTGATGTAGGTAGTATTATAGCTATTGACCCTATAGCAAATCACGATCCATCGACAGTCTATGTACTGCGTGGAGATATTATACCGGGTTTTGTCAATACACATTGTCACCTTGAGTTATCTCATATGAAGGGTAAGGTGGATACAGGTACGACCTTGCTTCCTTTTCTACAAAATGTAGTACAGTTCAGAGATATATCACAGGCGGAGATCAATCAAAAAATAATCGATGCAGATCAGGAAATGTGGGATAATGGTATCGTGGCGGTAGGAGATATCTGCAATAAGGTAGATACCGCCGATGTAAAATCAAAGAGTAAAATCGATTATTATAGTTTCATAGAGATGTTCGATTTTATGCAGGCTTCTATGACTACAGGTACCATAGCTCAATATGAAGAAGTATATGCCAATCAATCAACGGTCGGCAATAATAAAAAATCGAAAGTTCCTCATGCACCTTATACCGTATCGCAGGAGCTTTTGCAATATCTTACTAGCAATAATGAAGCTTCCGCTACGATTAGTATACACAATCAAGAGACATCAGCAGAGGATCAGCTGTTTCGGCATAAACAAGGAGCATTTTTAGATTTTTACCAAAATTTTGGATTTACGCTAGATCATCTGGAAGCTACTGGTCTTACTTCGATTCATTATACTACTTCATGGCTTAACCCTGAGCATAAGACACTGTTTGTGCATAATACATGTACTACTGAAGATGATATTGCTCATGCACATCAATGGGGTAATCAGATATATTGGGCTACCTGCCCCAATGCTAATTTATATATCGAAAACCGTTTGCCTGCTTACCAAAGATTTATCAATCAAGGAGCCAAAATGACAATAGGCACTGATAGCCTGACCTCCAATTGGCAATTGAGTATCCTGGAAGAAATAAAAACCATATTAAAGTTTCAATCTTACTTGACCTTTGAGGAAGTATTGCAGTGGGCCACTTTGCATGGTGCAGAAGCCTTATCGTATGATGATCGGCTAGGGAGTATTGAGGTCGGTAAATCCCCTGGGTTGTTACATCTAAAAGGTGCGGTAAAATCAGCTAGAAAAATAGATATTCGAAATGCAGAAATACGAAGAATAATATAAACGGTATAAGTCTTATACCATTTATAATATAAAATGGCGGATAAGATGATTTATGAAATATATTCGAGATTAAGGC
>JAHDGW010000063.1 GCA_020631635.1 Saprospiraceae bacterium | reverse complement strand
GCTTGTTTGATTCTATTGGCGATGCTCTTCATTTCTGAAGGCTCGAGGCTGAGCTTTGGTTTACTAAAATCTATATCTGACACCTTATCTATAGGGACCAGATGTACATGCGCATGAGCAACTTCTAGTCCAATGACCGCAACTCCGATACGTGCACAGGGCATGACAGACTCGATAGCTTTGGCAACATCTTTGGCAAAAGACATCAAACCTACATAAGTATCTGTATCTAGATCAAAAATATAGTCAACCTCTTGCTTAGGTATCACCAAAGTATGACCCTCATGTAAGGGATTGATATCCAAAAAAGCAAAGTAGTCTGCTGTCTCGGCAATCTTAAAAGAGGGTATTTCTCCCTTGACAATTTTAGAAAATATACTAGCCATCTATTTAAATGGTAATATTTTTAATCTCAAATTGCATAGTACCTCCAGGCGTGGTGACTTCTGCAATTTCACCAACTTTTTTACCCAATAAGCCAGACCCTAAAGGTGAGGTCACAGATATTTTTTTAGCCTTTAAGTCTGCTTCTGATTCAGACACAAGATGATACGTTACTTCTTTCTGATTACGTTTGTTTTCTATCGTAACTTTAGACAAAACAGTAACTTTAGAAGTATCTAATTGACTAGCATCCAATATTCTAGAATTAGCCAATGCTTTTTCCATCTCATTAATTTTCATCTCTAGCATACCTTGAGCATCTTTAGCCGCGTCATACTCTGCATTTTCAGATAGATCACCTTTGTCCCGAGCTTCTGCTATAGCAGCAGCTACTTCTTGTCTACCTGTAGATTTAAGGTGCTCCAACTCTGCTGATAACTTATCGTAACCCTCTTGAGTCATATAATTAACACTTGACATAGTTCTTTGATTTTTAATTCAAATAAGCTTAATGCTATAAACGCAGAAAACGTTTCTTGTTTTAAAGAAACGTTTTCTAAATATAAAATTAATATTTTTTCTGTTGACTAGAAACTTAGCCGTACTGCCACATTATGGGTACCATTGAATGGATCAGTTGCTCTATAACCATAGTCAATACCTATCGTCTGATTACTTCCTCTACGTATAGGTATATTGAGAGATACTCCTCCCGCAAGACCGGAATAAATACTTTCTGTGGCAATATCGTTAGCAGTACCTAGATCCGTTCTATATGCTCCTCTGAGTACAAATTTTTCTAAGAAGAATAACTCAAGTCCAACTCCAAGTTGATCTAATGAAAAAGCATTAGAGGTAAAATTTCCTAAACCTCTCACATAGATGTCATCCATGAGATATACATCATATGATAGACCAATATTCAATACTGAAGGAAGCTCAAAAGCCTCAGCCCTACGATTGATAGTAAGCGTCACGTCTTCATTGCCAGGTGCAGGTCCTTGAAAAGATAGACCCTCTCCACTAAACTTCATCGGAGAACCAATATTTCTGAGTGAAATACCGAGTTTAAATTCATCTCTTTCACCAGTTACATATTGTATACCGGCGTCGAGCGCAAATCCTCTTGCAGAAACATCCGTGGTAGACTCACTTATTATTCTAAACAGTACTCCTACTGATATCTTATTGTCATAGGTATAAGCATAGCCCAGTCCCATATGGAAAAAACTTGGAGAATAAGAGGCTCCTGTTCCACCTGGTTGATCTTCTGTACGTACAGTAATATCGCCAAAGTCCACGGCCATTAAACTTACTCCAAAGGCACCGTTTGACCCTACACTCTGTGCATATCCCAGCGCATTGAGATTGATACCTGTACCGGAATAGAGACTTGTACTACCCGCATATAATTCGGTACTATTTATTCTCCCAAGACCAGCAACATTGAGGCGCATCGACTCAACACCTGTTATAGATGATGTATTGAGTGTATGTAGACCTGCAGATCTAGCCCATGGGTTAAATAAAAGTTCACTTGCTCCTGCTTCACCTTGTCTATCAGGATTACCTGCAAAAGTATGACCAACGCTTAACAACATCAGGCAAGTAAAAAGTATAGTGTAAATATTTTTATTCATAAAAATCGATTTCTAATCGTTAGATAATCAAAGTAGAGTACTCCATATGAAGCACTCTACATCGAATATTTTATTATAGTCCCGTAGGATCAAATTGTCTATTAATACCAAACCACTTGATGGTTCTTTCCTCTCCAATCTCTGGAGCAACTACATGTATAATGTAAACCCCACTTGCAATCGGAATACCAGCATAATTTTTAAGGTTCCATTCAAGATCAGGAGTTGTCTGCCCCTGTGTAATTCCCGGATTAGTGCCTGGCTTATTAGTGGCCACTTCGTCTCTTCTGAACTGTCTGATAAATTTACCATCCAATGAGTAGATTGTCACATCGGCTCTATCTGGAAGATTGGTAATCTTAACTGTATTGGTAAACTGAGTCACCTCGTAAGAAGATGATGCATAGTATGGATTAGGTACAGCAGCCACATTGGCTAATGCTCCCTCGTACTCGCTATCCTCTATTGCCTTTGCTTCAGTCCCTTCAAAATTTAAACGATAACGTGGTAAACCACCGATAGGATTGCAGCTTAAAGGATCTTCAGCCTCTGTCATATTCTCCTTGCCATATGGCTTAGTCACACGTAATGAAACAGTAACATCATTAGGAATAATACCATCTTCGACAGATAATAACTCTGTCTCAGGAGCAAGTAGCGGCAGACCAGCCCAATTAATAAGCTGGAAAGCATCTAACTTTTGTATAAAGAAGTTTTTACTCAATGTCTCTCTGATGAACTCGCATTCATCATACTCTTGTCTTGTAACGTAGATAAAATGTTGTCCACCAGAAAAAAGAGATGACATTCCTCTACCTCCTATCGAATCGGTGATCGCTTCGCTTTCGATCTCATTGGATGGATTAAAAATCATGTCATCTCCATTGGCAATGATATCCAACTCCTGCGCTAACTCATTGTTGTATATTGAGTTTTCGCCAAAGAATATATTCAATCTTTTTCCTGTAATGACATCGATTGCATAACCTGGGAACCATCCCATACCTTGACCATCACCATCTGCGTTTCCGTCTTTACCCACAGAGTCAGACATTCTTAACTCAAACTGATCGGCTTCGCCTACTGTATTGAATCCTTCTGTTGCATTTTGAGCAGTACCCATTTCTACAACTACACATCTACTCCACTTACTTTTATCAGAGGTAAATACTATATCTACATTATTGAGGTATTCTAAGCCAAATCCATTTCGGATAAACCCTTGACCAGCATTAGTTAACCACGCTGGAGTAATATAATCAATAAAACCATTTGGTCCTGGCTCCCAGTCCGCTAACATGAATGGGTTAAAGAATGATGATCCATTTAGATTAGAGAATGCTTGACTTGGGTCAAGTTCTTCATCTTTCTCACCATTGTTAGTTTTGATATAATTGTATACTCCACTAAATCCTAGTCCTCCAATATTGGTATCATCACCCAAACCTGATAGCCAATTGCTACCACTAGCATCGGCATAGTCTATGCTACCTCCTATGACTCCGTTGTTGTCATCTAGTGTTACACCTGGCTCTTCTTCTTGACCAATAGTAACAGAGAATCCATATTCAGAGATAAGTTGTTCATTTACCTCTTCTAATGTCGCCATGGAAGCAATCTCTCTACCCGTACTAGTCTCCGTCATTTTCCATCTTGCCTCTTCGCTCAATTCGCATATACCATCGTTGTAGTCACCCGTGACCTCTAGTATAAACTCTCCATCTACCACTTCGAGAGGATTGTAAATACTCACATTGATAGGAGCAGCACCTTTCACATAGGTGATTTCGCCATTAGACGTACCATTTAAGATGGCTTCTCTAGATTCCTCCGTTATTTCAACAAAAGAATTTCCCGTACCTACTCCATCAAGCCTTGTGACTATTGGACCATCACCATAAGCTGCATTCACATTTTGATATACAATCGGTCTTGGCAACGCCGTGTACGTTTTGATGTTTCCACGACCTTGTAAGTATGGATTACGCTGACCTAACTCTGTAATGGAGCTGAACTGTTCGAAATTGTTATGTCCATAAGCTGTAACCATAAAGTAGTATGGCTTATGATTGATAAGACGGCTATCTCCATCAGCAAACTGATCACTTGTTATTCTGAAAGTATTTCTGATTCCTTCGTTCTCTCCTTCTACTTCGCTGTTAGCTGACCATAGTCGAGTACCATTGAATGGATCGATCTCTGCTGTCCAATTGAAAATTTGGCTGATATCATTTTTAATATCTACCTGTCTGATAAGTCTTGCTCTCTCAATATCATCTAACTCTTGTGGAGTTACATTAAACTCAGCGAGTTGATATATTTGGTATCCCTCAAATACATACAGAGAATCAGGATTGTCTTCTGGTACTAAAGGTGATTTTTCAAAATATCCCTCAAAAGCATTATTCGATGTAATTTCATCATTTGATAAGACTAGTATAATCTCACGATCGAGCTCTACTAGACATACATCCGGTGCATCCGGACCATCGATAATATCAAAACATCGGTCAAACAAGTCTTGAGCAAGATCATCTGCATTCTGAAGTTCTGATATATTTGGACATGGGTAATCTTGATTAGGTACCCATACTACTCCTACGATAAGCTCATTTACAGCTTGAGGTTGTAGTAATAAAGGACCTGTAGCCTGCAAGGTTCTACGATCACCAAATGGAAGATCGGCGGTACACATGGACCAACCACTACCATCACTAGGATCACTAGGGAATACATACTTGACAGTATCTGTGCTACCCGGTGTATAGCCTGATCCTCCTGCTGTCACGGCTGTTCCATCTCTCCAATTCCCTAATAGGTAATTATAGTATTGCTCTGCAATCGCGGGGTCAGTAGTTGCCGGTGGGGGGTTTCCTATACCACCATTATTCATGTATATGAAAGAGGTCATACCCTCTTCTACTTCCGCATCTATTAATCCCTGATAACCTAAAGGAGGCGTAACTAACTCACCTTCAGCATTAAAAATCTTTGGACTCAAAGGACCTCTAAAGTAATCTACACCAAGGATTGGTACTTCGTCCTCATATGTATTTACACCACCTGGACAAGTAATACCTACATCACCATCCAGTGCATCTTCATTATATACATAAGCAAGAGATCTTTCTACATCGCAACCGATGTAATCATCAGAATAACATCCTAAATCTGGATCTACCCACATAGCAAAATAGCAATCCTGAATATCATCTTTTGCTCTATTGATCAACTTATACCTTTGGAAAGTCATATCATTGATCTCATCGTTGGTCGCATATGCAAACGCTTGTACTTGAATCTCCATATTGATGGCATCACCCATAGTCTCACTATGTACACCACCAGCATCGTTATAGATCCAAAAAATCATTTCATCTGGGACTAATTCTGTGGCTACCGTCCTATTAGGAGGTTCACAACCACGAATCTCAATAATAGGAAAATCACCATTACAAGGATTGTAGTTTCCATCTTGATCTTCATCCCAGAATGATCCTAAGCCTTGACCCGTATTGGGAAGTTCAAATTCGTATCTATCAAGGAACTCTCCATTGCCCTTACCAGGCCAATAAAGAACATTATCTGTTACAGAATCACATGGAAATTGCACTCCAGTAACTACGGATTGATTGTAAAGATTAATGATACTTCTTATTTCATCACCTTTTACAGTAAAAAATCGATCCCAGTCTTCACAGATTGCTTTATCTGTACCTCCTGTTTCTGGATCGAGTGGTCCTGTGTAAAAGTCATTACTAGTACCATTACGATAGGTTACCCCAGCAAGCTTAAGATTACCTTGAGGGTCAGTACCTCCAATCCATACACCTCCAGCAAAAATTGAGGATACCTCTAATTCTCCTGGTGCTGGTTGAGGTACGATGTATTTACCATCTTGCAAATCCCACCATACATCACCACCTGTATTCAATCTAGCTCGTACATTGTTTATATTCTGATCTATCTGTCTTTCGGCAGGTAGACAGTCTTCTCTAAAATTAAGATCTGTAGTCGTTACCTTAGGCTTATTGGCCTTACGATTAGGATCTATGTGCCCGTAGCTCAATGTTGAGAATGCTACAAGCGTAATTAAGGATAATATCAACCTCATATTAAACATGGTTTTTATTTTTTTTAAAAGCTAAAGATGGCTCCTAGATATAATCTTCTCGGACGTGTATAATTTCCTGGATCAAGAGATCTCCATTGGTATGAAGACAAAAAGCTGTTTACATCTTGTCCAATCTGCTGTATTTGACTGATACGATCTTGACCAAATGATGATACTAAGTATCCATCATTATCAGGGTCACCAGTTACTGAAAATACTCCTATCACATTTCTAGTATCTAGAAGATTTTCTACTCTTAGGTATACATTGCATATAAGGCTTCTTTTAGCCTCTTCTGAAAATTTAATTTTAAAGTCTTTATCGATTCTCATATCGACGTCAAACTGCCAAGGCAATCTTGCACCATTGATAGAACCTAGGTATCCAGATGCTTGTGGACTTTGTTCTACAGAGTTTGCCGTTTGGAATCGAGTGTAAGGTCTTCCAGACACCGCTGTAACAATAAAGTTAGCTCCCATATTGGCGAAAATATCTTTACCTGCTATACGTGGGCCGTTGTACTTTTTACCACTTTGATATCTATAGTCGATAGTACTTGTAATACGATGTCTCTCGTCGTAAGAGAAAGGGATTAAGTTTCTGATATTTCCTCTAGTATTTATACCTCTAGATGAATTCAAATCAGAACCTGTACCATCTGCGAAACTTAGTGTATAGGTTGCAGATAATTCCAGATTATTAGTTCTTCTTCTATCTAAAGTGAACGAGAATCCTTTTACAGTACCGAAATCTATGTTACCTGTAGACTCATATTGATTTACCGGTGCTGGCACAAATGTATAGAACCTTCTCTGAATCATATCTCTAAGCTCCTTATAGTAAGCTGAGAATTTTACCGCCGTAGACTGATTTAACTTCTGTTGGAAACCTACCTCATAATCAATCGTTTTCTCTGGAAGCAGATTAGGATTATTAAGTGGAGTTCTCGATGGATCATTGAAATAATAATAATCTAGCGCAGTAGCTACAGCACCTGAAGGCGGTCTTTGCACTAAGATATCATAGTGAGCAAAGAAGTTCGCATCTTCAGATATTGGAAATGAAAATGCCAACCTTGGCATAATATTGATCTGCGGATCATAATCATCAAAAGATGTATTTGGATCAAAATTATCATCTTGTATGTTCAATACTACATTATCGTCTTGTCTTCCTTTATATGCAGGATATACGATACCACCGTTGAATAAAACATTTCCATCACTTACCGATGTACCATTTGGCAAAAACCATTGGTCTCCTCTTCTATATCCAATAATATCATCAGAGTCTTCTCCAGAAACATATACAGAGTAGTCATCATCCACGGCATCTGGCTGAGTCTGACCTGTACGGTCAAAAAAGTCACTTGCATTTTCAATTTCGTACAATGAGTAATTATCCTTAAGTACTTTAGTATTGGCATCATAATAATCCAATCTTACTCCCAGTCTAAAGATGATATCTTTGTATTGGAATTTATCTTGAATATAACCTGCTAGATATACTGGGTTAAATGCCCCTACATCAAAAGTACGACGTCCATTTTCATCTCTTTTGGTAAAGAAATCATCAAAGGTTGTACTCCCTGTGGTTTTATTTCCTAAGTAATCATATCCACGATAGCTGATGATATTTTGATCAGTAAGCTCATTGGCAGAAAATAAACTCAAACTAAGGTCATTAGGGTTGAGTCCATCCGTATTTACATATTGATTGATTGATTGACCCGTTACGCTTCTTACTTGCTGGATGAATTGACCGACATTATTTTGATCTATAAGTGTCTGATATTCAGGAAATTCATAAATGGTTCCGAATATTTCTTGCTCAAATGACCCTACCACCTGAGAGGTATCTACGCCAATGATATGCCTGTTGGCTTGCAATCTTGCAATCTGCCATAAACCTCGAGGTAAGAGTACGTAGTTTCTATCGACTCGTTGCTCATATAGGGCACCCATCTGGATACTGTGCTTACCTTGCTCTGATCCTCCTGGTAAGAAGTCAAAACCTGTTGTAAACTGGAATGTATATCGATCTTCTTCGTTCTTTTCATATCTGTTGTAGACCTGACCCACATTAGAGTATTGACCCCAAGAAGATGATAATATTGGATCTAAAAATCCATTGATATCATTGTACCTCGCAAGCACAGGATTGATACTTCCTTCGGTAAATTCACCGTCATTCTGAATAAAACCCTGGTGATCCCAGAATGTACCAAAAATCTGTGTAATACCTACACCACCATAACCCGTGGTGTCAGTAAGTATCGTTGCTCTTGGATCCCAAGTACGGGCTGTATTACCAAAATATCCGTAATCAAAAAATCGATCTTCGTGTCTTTGGTCTTGTCTTAGGTCTTGCTCTTTTTCGTAACCTGCTTGGATTGAATAGTAAAAATTTCTGAAAGAGGAAAGCTTCTCAGGGCTTCCAGCTTCCCCAGACTGTACTCCCTGAGCACCAATTTTATGTCTAAACTTAATATTAATTCTTGATCGCTGAGTTGTCAAAAAAGGATTATTTCTCCAGTTGAGCAATGTCCAAGCCCCTGACGGCGCAAACTGCTGCTCTACGTCGACATAACTTCCTGACACTGAAAAGTCAATATTATCAGTTATTCTGAAATCAACTTTTCCTGTAAGGTTAAGATCTTTTACACCTTGGTTTGGTCGTGTTTCTATAGTAGAAGGGATGTCATCTGTGGTGATAAACTCACCTGAGGGTAGCTCTGTTCCATTAAAGTTGGTAGATGGGTTGGCCTCAAGACGATCGATTAACTCATCGCTCGCTCTATATACACCTATTGCTGAAGGTGCATCATCAGCAATATCTCTGTACTGCCCTGAAAATCTAAATCCTGCAATAGACTCTCCATCTTTATTTTTCAAGAGAGGTCCAGCTACCGCACCAGTCAATAGGTTATATCCTGCTGCATCTAGATATTCTGAAGTCTCCAGCTCTAGTGCTCCAGTAAAGTTTTGAGATGGTCCCTTAGTAGTTATACTAATAATACCACCCGTTACATCTCCGTATTTTGCTTCTATACCTCCTGTGATGATTTGTAATTGCTCAATTTCTGTCTGTGGGATCAATCCAATCACACGAATACCATCAATATAGTAATCGGTAGCATTGTCACGAGAACCTCTTACATTGATATCACCATTTTCATTGGCACCTAGCCCAGCACTAGTCGCTGCAATACCTTCAATAGATTTTGCAGGTAGAGATTTGATCTTTTCTGCCGTTACCGTGGCTCCCGAAGTAGTATTATCGATTTCGATCAGAGGAGCCTTATATTCTTTAATGACTACCTCATTCATCAATACCCCTTGTGAAAGTGCAACGTTCAACTGATTCGTTTGTCCAGCTTTCACAATAACACCCACTTCTCGGGTCGTGGAATATCCTAGATAAGAAGTTTGTAAATCATAAGTACCAGGCTCTAATCCGACGAAAGAATAATTTCCATCAAAATCAGTATCTGTACCTTCGATAAACACATCATTTTTAAATAGCTCTAGTGTAGCAGCAATTAGCGCTTCACCGTTTTCTTCATCTGTTACTTTTCCCGAAAGGATAGTCTGAGCACTTAAGCTCATACCGACAGATAAGAATAAAAATAGTAGTAGTAGATTTTTCTTCATCAGCATCAATATTTACGAAATACGTATGTTTCTTATTAAAGAGTCCCACAATGTTACTAAATAATAAGCTGCTATTCAAAAATAAACAGCTCCGCTAAGTTATACTTTAGGAATATAAAAATGAAGTCGCCATAGGCACTAAAACACTCAAAAAAGCCGTTTTATACGTTTTAGCAAGACTTCGGCAATCTTCTCAAGACTGCGATGTGTCCAGCCTGCGACATGAGGAGTAAGTATTACATTTGACATATTAAAAAGCTTATCATGTAAGATGTACTCCTTTTCTTTATAAGTAGTGGGTTTTTCATTTTCAAATACATCTATGCCTGCATGACCTACATGTCCCGATTCTAGGCCCTTAACTAAGCTCTCCGTATCAAAAACAGGTCCTCGGCAAGTATTGATCAACATTACACCTCGTTTACATATTTTTATAAATTCAAGATTTACTAAATGATATGTTTCATCAGTCAATGGAAGGTGGAAACTTATAATATCAGCTTTAGTTTGAATTTCTTCAAGATTACTCGACTTTACAAAGTCTAATCCATGCATATTCGATTGATCGTATTTATCATAAGCCAATACTTCCATATCCCATCCTTGCAGTTTTTTGGCCAGCGAACTTCCCGTATTTCCAAATCCTACAATCCCAATAGTCTTGCCTTCTAACTCCATCCCTCTATTGGATTCTCTATCCCAAATCGATGCCCGAACTTCTTGATCAGCTCGTTTAAAATTATTGGCCAATGATATAATCATGCCCATAGCATGTTCAGCGACTGCATTTCTGTTTCCTTCCGGAGAATTAAATACATGTATACCTTTCTCTTGCGCATAGGGAAGGTCTATAATCTCCAAGCCAGAACCCAACCTTCCTATAAACTTTAGCTGTATTGCTTTATCCATCAGGACGCGATCCATCTTGACCTTACTGTTGATGATGATACCTACATAATCTTGGATACATTGATGTACTGATTCGAGACTTATATCTTTTTTATAAACAGATACTAGCCCTAGGGTGTTAAAGCCATCGATAAGAGATGGATGAACGTAATCTGTAATCAAAACTTTATTAGACATAATCAGCTTTTTATGAAAAATCTGCTCAATACGAAAATAGAGTTCTCTTTTTACATATAGGTTTTATTCGCTTGCTTTATATTTGCGCAAATTTGCCCTCAACGAAAAACTATGCCACTAGACAAATCTATCAAATCGGTACTGATCATCGGAAGCGGACCCATCATCATAGGTCAAGCATGTGAATTTGATTACTCAGGAACACAAGCAGCAAGATCACTAAGAGAAGAGGGTATTGAAGTATCTCTGATCAACTCTAATCCAGCTACGATCATGACTGACCCCGTGACGGCAGATCATATATATCTATTGCCGCTCACGGTAGAGAGTCTAAGACACATCTTGACTGAAAGAAAAATAGATGCCGTACTTGCCACTATGGGAGGTCAGACGGCTCTCAATCTAGCCATAGATGCAGGTAAGCAAGGTCTTTGGGAAGAATTTGGTACTAAGCTTATAGGTGTAGATCTCGAGGCAATAGAACTTGCAGAAAATCGTGAAGCATTTAGAGAGCATGTAAAATCACTAGGTCAGCATGTGGCTCCTTCTTATATCGCCAATAGCTTTTTGGAAGGAAAAGACGCGGCACAAAAGATCGGATATCCGCTCGTGATCAGACCATCGTATACCCTCGGTGGATATGGTGGTGGTTTCGTGATGAACGAAAGTGAGTTCGATGATTGCCTCAGACGTGGGCTTAATGCATCTCCTACGCATGAAGTACTGGTAGAAAAAGCAGTATTGGGATGGAAAGAATATGAGCTAGAACTACTTCGTGATGCCAATAATAATGTGACGATCATCTGTACGGTAGAAAATCTCGACCCTATGGGCATCCATACGGGAGATAGTATTACGGTAGCTCCAGCAATGACTCTATCAGATCGTACGTTTCAAAAAATGCGTAATGACGCCATACAGCTCATGCGATCTATGGGTAATTTTGCTGGTGGATGTAATGTACAGTTTTCTGTAAATCCTGAAACGGAAGAACTTATCTGTATAGAGATCAACCCTAGAGTATCTAGATCATCAGCTCTGGCTAGTAAGGCAACAGGATACCCTATTGCTAAGATTGCTGCCAAACTTGCTCTAGGATATACCCTTGATGAACTCAAAAACCAAATTACAAAAACGACGTCAGCATTTTTTGAACCCACTCTCGATTATGTGATCGTAAAAATGCCAAGATGGAATTTTGAAAAATTCAATGGTGCCGATACCAAACTTGGCCTCCAAATGAAATCGGTAGGTGAAGTCATGGCTATAGGTCGTACCTTTTTAGAGGCATTACAAAAAGCATGTCAATCACAAGAGAATAATAGAAGCGGACTTGGCGCCGATCGTAAAGAGTGGATACGTACGGAAGATATATTGGCTAGACTCGAGTCTGCAAGTGATGACCGCATCTATAGACTCAAAGATGCTTTGCGCCTAGGTGTACCAAGTAAGACAATACAGAAGCTTACGCATATTGACCCCTGGTATATCAAGCAAATAAAATCACTAATCAAACTCGAAGATCAAGTGATGAGATACAATGTGCCCGAGGATATCCCGGAGGAATTTTTCAGAACACTCAAGAAAAATGGCTACTCTGATAATCAGATCGCATGGCTCATGCGCATAGATGAAGAAGCCGTCACCAAACAGCGAAAGAAACTTGGTATCATCAGGACATATAAAATGGTAGATACTTGTGCTGCAGAATTTGAAGCTCAGACACCATATTTCTATTCGACTTTTGATCAAGAAAATGAGAGTATCCCAACCAAGGGTAAGAAAAAAATAATTGTACTCGGATCGGGACCCAACCGTATCGGTCAGGGTATAGAGTTTGATTACTGTTGTGTACATGGACTGATGGCGATCAAAGAAGCGGGATATGAGAGTATCATGATCAACTGTAATCCTGAGACCGTATCTACCGATTTTGATGTGGCTGATAAGCTATATTTTGAGCCCGTAAACTGGGAACACATCGAAGAAATCATTGATCTAGAGCAACCAGAAGGTATCATCGTACAGCTTGGAGGACAGACCGCACTTAAGCTTGCCGAAAAATTTCATGAGAAAGGGATCAAAATTATAGGATCAAGTTTTGATGCCATGGATCTAGCAGAAGATAGAGGGCGTTTTTCTGATATGCTGAAAGAGCTAGATATCCCTTATCCTAATTATGGAACAGCAGATGATGCCGACGAAGCATTGGAAGTAGCAAATCGAGTTTCTTATCCTGTACTCGTGAGGCCATCTTATGTTCTTGGTGGTCAACGTATGAAAATCGTCATCAATGACGAGGAACTAGAGCGACAGGTACTCAGTATATTCAAACATATGCCAGACAACAAGGTGCTGATCGATCAATTCCTAGAAAGAGCACAGGAAGCTGAAGTAGATGCCATCTATGACGGAGATGAGGTCTTGATCATGGGTATCATGGAGCATATAGAGCCTGCAGGGATACACTCTGGAGATAGCAGCGCAGTATTGCCCACATATAGCCTGTCTGATCATGTATTGGATCAGATGAAAAAGTATACGGCTCAACTAGCTGAGGCACTGAATATCAGAGGCCTTATCAATATACAGTTTGCCATCAAAGATGAGAAAGTGTATGTGATCGAAGCCAACCCGAGAGCATCTCGTACTACACCATTTATTGCCAAAGCATATCAAGTACCTTTCTTGAAAATCGCAACACATGTAATGATGGGTACCAAAAAAATCAAAGACTTTGACTTCGAGAAAAAACTAGAAGGATATGCGATCAAAGTACCTGTGTTTTCATTCAATAAGTTTCCTAATGTAGATAAACAACTAGGTCCTGAAATGAAGTCAACAGGTGAAGCTATACGATTTATCAAAGATCTTAGTGATCCATTCTTTAGAGAGCTTGATCGTAATAGAAGTGTATATTTGACGAGATAGCTTTATGTTGAATTGTTAATTTGTTGAAGCATTAATTTGTTCACTAACGTGAATAATGTTTAAGAGAAGGGAGATTTTCAAATCTTTCATTAATGATATCTATCTGATATACAGTCGTTTATTAATCATTATTTCATTTTCTTTGCTCGTCCAAAGAAAACGAAACAAAAGAAAAGACGCTTTTTCAAAGGAATTTTGCACTCGGAGAGTGCAAACCATCAAATTAATCCTAAAACTGCTCCAAGGTTTCACAGTTTTTAAGCGGATTAATTTGATATATTCTGTTGAAAAAGAATAAGTTACAATCTTCGATTGTATAAAATCCTTATCCATTATTCACGTTAATTACCTAAACCCTCCTCCCTTTCCAATCTACCTTGAATGGCAACAGAGCCACGAAGCCA